>CAZENQ010000074.1:0-15405 GCA_964513655.1 uncultured Pirellulales bacterium
CGGCAGTTAATGTAATTGTGCTTTCGGACGAGGTGTTTCCAGAACTTCTATTGAGCTCAATGTTATCGCCGGCATTCATCGTCATGGCACCGACTGATGAAACATTTGCCTTGAGCTTGATGTCATCGTCAGCGTCAACATCCAGCGTGCCGTCAGATATAACATCTCCCTCAACAGTAACGTCATAACCGGAAAGCTCCATATTGCCGTAAAGTGCACCATCAACAGTCAAATCGCCGTCGTGATTATCATCACTGTCGGCGATAAGCGTCAGTGTGCCATCCGCACTTACCGACGTTGGTGTGCCATGAAGCGTAATATCCCTCTTGGCCACGGCCCTTAAGGACTCGATGCCCGAGATAGCCGTGGAGAAAATATCACCGGCAGCAAGAATTACTTTTCCGCCATCTGCCTCAATCGTGCCCGCGCCGGTGCCAAGTGACCCGCCGTTATCAACAACATGGTCGGCTGGAGTAGTCATTGCAACCTCAACCACGACATCACTGCCATCCCGGCCAAGATATACACTTTCACCCGCCGCCAGTACAACCGCGTTGTTTCGACCTGTTGCAACTATGGCGCCTTTGTTCGTAACGTTTTGACCTATTAGGGCTACCTGCTCGGCGTGGATTCCATGGTCCGTGCCTATGCCCTCATTTGTCACATCCCCTATCTGATTGCTGAAAGGGTTCTCTTCGGTTGCTGTGAATCTCTCAAATCGAAATTGCCCGTCCGCAACCATGAAGCTTCTGTCTCTGATGTCGATTGCGGAGCCGACAAAACTGCGGGCCTGAATATAAGATTCAGGGCCAAAAATAAGGCCTCGGGTGTTAACGATGAAAATATCACCCTGATTACCCAACAGTGAGCCATTAAATTGGGTCGCATCTCCCGCAATCACCCTGTTCAGTACGGCGAAGTTGCTGCCCCCCCCCTTGATAAATTCGAGGACTTCGCTTGTACTCGTATCCAGGTCGTCCCAGTGGAGTACTGCCCGGCCGGACGGCCCCATATCTACCGTCGTAGTGTCGGCGACGGCAGAGACGCCTCCAATTCCTGTACCAGCCACCTGACCGTTATACGCCGGTGTGGCCAGCGCAAGTGGTGCCGACGTGTTAAAAAACAAACAGCACACCAAAAACCACACTACCGCCTCCTTGAAACAATACTTTTTTGAAATTCTTCTTACATTTTCCATTTCCATCCCCTTATACAAAATAATTAGTTAAGTCCAAGATCCGTCTACACACTTGTATGTCCTTCCCGACTACACCGTCGGGCAAAATTCTTACCATCGCCACATAAAACCTGCATTCACCCTGCCTTTACCTGTCCTCGTCGCGTCTGTCGGTCCAAGTGGATATCCGTAATATACCACACCGGTGAAATGGTCTCCCAGTTCGACAATCGTGCCGGCGCCCACCGACATAAGCTCCTCACGTCCCTTCTCAGGCGAGACGGGGTGTCTTACCTTCGGTCTGCCATAGTCAAAGAAGACCAGTGGGGCCAGTTTTCTAACGAACGGCTCCGGAGACTCCTCTTGCATCTGCTTTTCCTCGGCAGTCATCAGGGACTCCTCGTATTTGACCAGGTCAAACTCATACTGGAAAGATGCCAGTACGCCGCCGTCGGCTACAAACTCATACTCATCATAGCCTCTGACAGAATACATTCCTCCGAAAGAGGTCATCTTCGCGGGAACCAGTCTTTCGTCTGAGCCTACCCATCGGAAAGAAGCGCTTACGCGCTGGACTTCATTTGGGTCAAGGTACTGGCTGTGAGCCGCCGCCGCACTGTAAATCGTAAAAAGCGATTCTGCGTCTGGCCGTGCATCTCTGAACTCGTCTCCCCCGGATTCGCCGCCCCAGCTCGCCCACCGGTCGAGTCTGATAGAACTATCTGATATATCATCTGAGCGATGCAGGTCAATCCCCGCTCCCCACAGCCAAAACTTCACATCAGATCCCAAAACGCTTGCAAATATCGAAGGATTAACCTTGCTCCTCGTGTGCTCCAGAGTACCCTTAACATCCAGGAACCAGCCATCGGTCTGCAAGAGGTTGTATCGCAGTACTCCGCCATAGAACGTGCCTCGCCCCAGGAAATCGAACACACCGGTCGCCGGGCTTATGTCAAATTCACTGTGTCCGCCATAAAGGTTCAGACGCAGCCGGGGCCCTGCCAGCGGAAAATCATAGCTGCCGTACAACGCATAATTATCCGCTATAGTGTTGTCCCACGGAGCCTGATAAATCGCGACAAATGTATCGTCTATACCAAGAAGGTTGGTATTGATAACCCCGATTCTTGGGTCCCACTGCCTTTCGTCCGTGCCGGAGTTATCCACCTGGATGAACCAATGCCACGGGTTTGCTTCGTAAATATCGTACGCCACGGCAAGCGTGTTCGGTTCTCGCCCTTTTGTTACGACCGCCGAAACATACCTGTCTGGGTTCAGATTAAGCAGGTTAATAAAATCGTCAAGCTCCTTCTGGTTTGCCACCTGTCCGACCTTCACAGGGGACCACTCCATAACAGCCGACGCCCGAAGGTATCCTTTTTCCGTTTCATTCTGATTGGGGTCATAGGTCGTCACCGTAACATCGGTAACCGTTGCCTCAAGGACACTCACCGGCAGAATTTCATCACGCAGCTCTACTCCTTCCCTGACCGCCTCGCTCGGCACATAAACATATATGCCGGCGTAATTCTTCTCCTGGTAAACGCTGAGAATGTACTGGGTAAGGCCCTGAATCGTTCGCGCGGATACCTGGCGAGTCCGGCCGGGGTCTAAAACCACATCGTGCAGAACCCTGAAATCATACAGGTAAGCGCTCTCAGCTTCCGCCAGCGGCTTGTCCGAAGCATTGAATATCAAAGGCATCCCGGCAAGCAACTCCTCTGTTGATATCAGGCTGTTGCCGCTGATACGCAACTCCCTCACGCTAAAACGCTGCGTAGTGTCTGTTGGTAAATCAATTTCTGAAATCTCCTCCTCCAGTTCAGCTTTCGCTTTCTCAAGCGATGCTCGCTTGGCCGCTTCAGCCGCCTCACGTTTCGCCCTGGCGGCTTCATCTCGCATCTCCTCAATCTGTTCTGCTTGGCCGATCTCCTCCTCCCCTAAGGCTGGCGTGGCAATCGTAAACCAAAATAAACACGCTGCCACCAAAGCAGAGACAATGCACACAGTCCCTATTATCCTTGTGCCACTTTCCATAATTATTCTCCTTAAATTGACCCGTAAATACTACCTCTTCAAATGACTCTGAAGTAAGATACTATACCTTTTACAAAGAGCTGACAAGGCCAAACTCGTCAATAGGCCAAAAATTACAAAAGTGCTTAAGGATCCCTCGCTCATATGCCATACTTAGGCGGACGTCCCTTCCACCTATTTGTAACAGTGCACTAACCTTCTAAATTTTAAGCTCAGAGCCCAAATACCGTCTTATCTTGGTCACAGGTTCTTCTTCCGGGTGTGAATCGCTGCCTCCAGCAAACAGGATAGTGCCAGCTACTAAGTTGTCTAGAATCTCAATTATATTGCTTTTAGTCTGTCCAGTCAAGGAAAAAATCTTGTCCCCGCACGAATTTTTCTCAACCGCAATCGCCTCAATATGAAATTCAACACAGCTTGGGTAGACCCTAAGTCCGATAAAAATCGGCCTTTACAGCACCCAAAAACATACTAATACCCTGTTCGCCAGACTAACTTGCTCTAACTAATGACACAAACCGCGAAGGCTGGTTATGTGCCCCACAAAAAAAAACAAAAATCCTGCCAAAGCTCGCCGCCAACTTGCCGATCATCCGCCGCACAATACTATCAAAATGACCGTCCAACAGCTGTGCATTCTACGCGGCTTGCCAGATATCACATCGCCTCTGCCCGCCCTTTTGTATACACCAAAAATACCCGCCTTCTCGCCCTGCCTGCTGACTGTTATTACCCGAAAAATTTTTTACCTTGACTTGTTAAATCCTTTGTTGTTATCAAGGTTTGCCCGCTTTGCCCCGAGGTCTACGGAACCAAAGGTCAGAATTCGAGTCGGGTCAAGACGCATCCAACCATTGTCCCAAGCGCACTTCTGGCGCACAGAAAATGCTTCTTGAGAATTAGCAGGCCAGGCGCACTGCCTAAAGATTCACTCGCCCCTCCGCAGAAGAATCCTGCTGTCCGCCACCACGCACCCTTCTCCCTCGGGATAAACTATTAAAGGATTTATATCCAGTTCAGCAATTTCAGGGTGCCCACTAACCATCTGGGATAGCCGCAGTATACAATCTCTGATGCTGTCAATGTCACATGGAGGTGCTCCCCGAACACCCTTGAGTATCCTGTAAGCCTTGATGGTCCGGACCATAATCTCCGCACTTATCTCCCACATCGGAGCCAGCCGGAACGTAACGTCCTTCATCGCCTCAACAAACGTCCCGCCAAGTCCGAACATACACAAAGGCCCAAACTTCGCGTCCCTCGCGGCACCTAAAATAACCTCTACCCCGCCCTTCGCCATCCGCTCTATGATTACACCGTCTATCTTCGCCGCCGCCTTGAACTTCTTCACATTCTCGATTATCTCACAAAAAGCCTCTCGCGCCTCCTCCTTCGTCTTGACCTTCAGCCGTACACCGCCGGCATCAAACTTGTGCACAACATCAGGAGATGATATCTTCATCGCGACAGGAAACAGTATCTCCTCCGCCGCTTCATCAACATCAGATACGTCCTTCAGAAGTATGCTCTTTAATACCGGAAAACCATAACACTGAAGAAGCTCGTTTGCCTCCTTCTCGGACATATAGTAGCTGTCCCTGTCTCCGAGCTTCTTGCCTATAATCGCCGCCGCAGTATCACGGTCAGCAGCAACACGCCGAACCTCACGCCTGCCCAGGCCAAGCAATTTACCATAGAAGGCCATCGTGGCCATCGAACGAACCGCTGCCTCAGGAAACGCATAATTCGGTATCCCGTGATTCTCCAGGTACCGAGTTCCTTCTGAAACATCCACAATCCCCATAAATGAGCAAAGCACCGGCTTGTCAACGTCCCTCGCAACTGGCGGAACTATCTCCGCCGTCTCCAAAATGTCCGTCATCGCCTGCGGTGTCAGAATCACTATCGCACCGTCAACGCTCTCATCCATCAGAATGTGCCGAATCGCCGCCGCATACCGCTCGTGCTTCGCATCACCAATCACATCCACAGGATTATTGATACTCGCCGCGGGCGGAAGCTCCTGCTTCAGCTTCTCCTTAGTTTCCTCCGAAAACGTCGCAATCTGCAGACCGTGGCGAATAGCCGCATCAGTAGCCATAATCCCCGGCCCGCCGGCATTCGTCACAATCGCAATACGGTTGCCCTTCGGCACAGGCTGCTTGGCAAATGCAATCGCAGAATCAAACAGCTCATCAATCCCCTCAACACGCTGAATCCCGCTCTGATGAAAAATAGCATCGTAAGCATTATCAGAACCAGCCAAAGAACCCGTGTGCGACGCCGCCGCACGGGCACCCTCCGCCGAACGCCCCGACTTAATCGCCAACATAGGCTTGCGAGTCTCCCATGTTATCTCACGTGCCGTCTCAAGAAACTCACGACCGTTCGTAATATCCTCCAGATACATCACAATCACGTCCGTATCCGGGTCGTCTTTAAGATAACGCAAAAAGTCAACCTCGTTCACATCGGCCTTGTTACCGAAGCTGACAAACTTGGAAAATCCAACTTCCCTGCCCTCCGCATAATCAAGCACCGCCGTACAAAGCGCCCCCGACTGCGATATAAAGCCAATATTGCCCCCTCTCGGCATCCTCGTCGCAAAGCTCGCATTTAGCCGAACATCCTCCGCATTATTAATAACACCAAGGCAATTGGGACCCACCAGGTGAATCCCGTACTTGCCGATTACCCCCTTTAACTTTTCCTCTAACTCCCTTCCACGACCTCCTGCCTCCTTAAAACCTGCCGTTATCACTATCGCGCCCTTCACACCCTTCACTCCTGCCTCCTCCATCACATCGCACACTGCCTCCGCAGGTACAATAACAATCGCTAGGTCGACCTCGTCCGGAATATCACCTAGGCTGCGGTACGCCTTCACGCTTTGGATAGACGCCGCTTTCAGATTGACCGGATAAAGTACTCCTTGGAATCCGGCATCGAGAATATTGCGAAACACCGCAAGACCCACGCTGCCGGGTCGGTTCGTCGCACCGACCACGGCAACTGACCGCGGCTTCATAATCGATTCAATATTCTTTGCCATAACGCTCTCCAAACAAACAAATTTGTGCTATGCAGTAGACGTATCCATAACAATGTTTGGTAAATCAACAATATCTCACAAAAGCCTCTTTTGTCAAATGGTAAATTCCCTTCAAGCCGA
Source organism: uncultured Pirellulales bacterium (assembly GCA_964513655.1). GTDB lineage: Bacteria > Planctomycetota > Phycisphaerae > Sedimentisphaerales > Anaerobacaceae. Next base: position 6,390 of record CAZENQ010000074.1, read on the forward strand.
TAAATGATAGCGTAGCCGACACGACGCTAATCGCTGATTATTGCAGCCCGTGAAGGCCAAAAACACTTGCCTTGACTGCCTTTATCACGGCCTCTATTGCGGGTGCGACCGCGTCTTGCTGCTGCTTGCTCACAGCGACTGACGCATCTCTCAGCCCCCCGTCCTCCTCCGCCCCCGCAAAAAGACTCCACGCGAAAGCCCACGCCCTCACCGTATTCTCGATATCGTAACCACCGCCCCCTGCCGCAAGAATCGGCCTGTCAAAACTCAGCACATGACTAATCACATCCCCATAAGTGTTATTACTCAATTGAAAATGCGCGAGTGGGTCGCCCGCAAGACCGTCCGCCCCCAACTGAAGCACGAATACGTCAGGACCGAACGCTCTTATCAATGGCAGCACAACTGCCTCAAATGCCTTCATATACGCCTCGTCATAAGTCCCAATCGGCAAAGGAACATTCACACAGTAACCCTTCCCCTCTCCTGTTCCGATTTCATTTGCAAAGCCCGTTCCCGGAAACAGAGTCCGCGGGTTTTGGTGCAGCGATACGGTCATCACATCATTGCGCTCATAAAACCCGTACGCAACCCCGTCGCCATGATGAACGTCCACGTCCAGGTACAGAACCTTTTTCCCCGCCTCAGCCAACACCATACACGCAATCGCCACGTCATTCATATAGCAAAAGCCAGATGCCTGCTCCGGGCCCGCGTGATGAAGACCGCCGGATGGGTTAAACGCTGCATCAGCTCCGCCCGATAGCAGCAGCTCCGCACCAATAACTGTCCCCCCTACCGCCATAGCCGAGTAATCATACATATCGGCAAAGACCGGACAATCCCCAGTCCCTATCCCCATACTCAATGCCTCATTGCTCCACTGTCCCTCAGCCGCCGTTTTCAACGTGTGCAGATAACGCGCTGAGTGAAACTTCTTCAAAACAATTCGCTCAGCCGGCTCAGGCGCTGCCTCCTTCCTGCCCGCACCTGTCAGCAGACCCATTGAGTTCACAGTCTCCCGCACCCTTCTTGCTCGAACTGTATTAAACGGATGTTCCGGCGGATATCGGTACCTCTCCATCTCCGCCGAATGTATAAATACTGCTCTTCTCGTCGCCAAAGCCTGCTCCTGCTTTTACTGTTTGGTCAAATTGCACGTAATGCTACGGACATTCCCATCAAACTTGGTGTTCACCTTGTAGCCGCAGTTTCAAAAACCGTCGGCCACGCCCTATACCAAGCCTGACAAAGAAAAGATATAGTTTCGTGTGTGTAATTGCAAACGTTTTTGATATTATCATAGCCATACAAGTAATCTCTAAAGTATGAAAACAAACATCAGAAAGTTCGTCATACAAAAACACAGCAAAGCCGGCCAGGTGCACTGGGATTTGATGCTCGAGGCTGCGCAGGTCCTGGAAACGTACCGCCTCGCCCTGCCGCCCGAAAAACTTTTCAAGCAAATTACCACCGCCGTCAGAATCTCTGACCATTCTTTGAAGTTTCTGACTTACCAGGGAACCGTAAATAAAGGCACCGGCACCGTCGAAATAGCTGAGACCGGCACGTATCAACTTCTAAGTCAGAACGCCGGAAGCCGCCAACTACAATTGGACGGCAAAATTCTAAAAGGTAAATTCACCCTCACTCGCATCGACGCCGAAAACTGGCAATTTGGCCGGCCCTAAAATCCAGCCTCAAACAACAGGTGATATTTTCTTCAACGCCCTGTCGTGTAATTTACTCAGCGTAAGTAACGAAACGACCGCTCCGGCCAGACACAAAGCCATATCTTTTTGGGCGTCCCAGGCGTCGCCCTGAGTGGCAAGGAAAATCACCCCCTCATCCTCCGCCACTAAAACAATAAGCCATTCAATCAGCTCATAAACAGCGCTCATTGCAAGACAAAAACAAATCACTATTGCCAAAAGCCACCCCCCTTTTTGCAGCGGCGATTTCCTCAACAATACTTCCCGTGCGATTAGTGCAGGCACAAAGCCTTGGACAAAATGCCCGAGACGGTCGTAATGATTCCGGCTCAGTTCAAATGTGTCCCTTATCCAGTTAAATACAGGCACACGAGAGTAAGTATAGTGGGCACCGATTAAAAGAATAATCGCATGGAGCCAAATCAATACATAAACAAGATTTGTTAAGCGGAATTTACGGTAGACTGATATGAGGACGCCGATACCTATAAAAACCAGCAGGGCCTCCAGAAACCATCCCCAAAAATTAAAGCAGCCAATATATGACCATATAAACACCACCGCCAGACTGACTAACAGAAAAACATGTAACCTCGTGTCTTTGGTGGTTCGGCCCATACTCTGGATTCTATCAAATGTGTTTTCTAAGTTCAGGCGTGTCAGGTTCGATATGAACCGTAATGTTGACCGGCCGGCTTATCTGCTCGTGAACGGCGTTCTCCAGACTTTCGGATACTTCATGGGCGGTCGCTACGTCCAGCTCCGGGTCAACAAGAATGTGCAGGTCAAGAAAAACTTCTCGGCCCACCATCCGGCTTCGAAGCTTGTGCCACTGCCGTATTGAAGGGCTCGCGTTGATTATCTCCTTTATATGCTCAATCGTCCCCGAATCAACGGCACTTTCTGTCAACTCGCGCACGCAATCGCCGGCTACCTTGGTGCCGACAAGGATTATCATCAGGCCAACCGCCACGCCCGCAATCTGGTCGCCATACCCGAAGCCGAACTTCAGCGAAATGAAGCCTACGAGCACGGCGACAGAACTTAATGCGTCACTGCGGTGATGCCACGCATTGGCGTAAAGAGCGGAACTGTGGGATTTAACGGCAACTTTCTTGGTTATCCTGTAAAGCAGCTCCTTGGAGACAATAGAAATTATTGCGACTGCCAGAACTGCCGTCCGAGCGGTTTTGGTATTGCCTCTGGCTATATCCATCGCGGCATAGTAAATCATTACCGCACCACCGACAGTTAATACCAAAGCAATAAAACCCGCCGCGAAGGTTTCAATCCGGCCGTGCCCGTATGGGTGCCTCTCATCGGCCTGCTTTGACCCGAAATGAACGCCCAATAAAACCGCAAAATCAGTAGCCATATCCGAAAGCGAATGAATACCGTCGGCTACCAGCGCAATTGACCCCACCAATACACCAATCCCCAGCTTCACGGCAGAAAGAACAATATTGCACAAAATACCCACGTGCGTAACAAATCTTATCTGCCTGTTCGCGCTTTCGATTTTGTGATTGTGCATTTATTCAGCCGATTACCTCTCTGCGAATTTTCGAAACCGCGTCGATGTATTTATTAGCGGTAATCTTATCACCTGCTTCAACTATCAGCCTCATCACAGGCTCGGTATTACTGGCCCGCAGGTGCACCCAGCCATCGTCAAAATCAAACCTGCACCCGTCCATGGTATCCAGTTTCGCGCCGGCAAAGAGTTTCTTCGCCGAATCCAGGATTTGCAGCGCCTGTGATTGATTTGCAACAAATTTGCTTTTGCTCATATAATAGCCGCCGACTTCACCGACCAGTTCACCTACCGTCTTCCCGCTTTCGGTCATTAACTGTAGCACAAGCGCAATACCCACGAGACTGTCGCGCACCGGCCCGACTCGCAAATCAATCACACCCCCGTTACCTTCTCCTCCGATGATGCAGTCGTGTTCGAGCATCGCCGCGGCGACGTTCGCCTCGCCGACAGCGGTTCGGATGACCTCGCCGCCGACTTTTTCGGCGATATCGTCGAGCATTCGCGACGTCGAAAGATTCGTTGCCGCCTTGCCGCTTCTCTGGCTGAAAATCTGTTTCGCTGCCAGAACAACACTGTATTCTTCCCCGATATAACCCCCGCTCTCATCGACTATCGCCAGTCTGTCCGCGTCCGGGTCCTGACCAAAGCCGATTTCAGCCGACTCTTTTTCTACCACTTCACAAAGACCGGTTAAGTTCTTGGCCGTCGGCTCCGGCCTGTGGGCAAAGATACCCGTCGGCCTATCGTTTATCGCCACCACTCTGCAGCCAAGCTCGGTAAGCATCTTTTTGGTGACCCGCCCCCCTGCCCCGTTGACACTGTCCAGAACAACCTTAAACTTCTTTCCGGCTATCGCCTTTTTGTCAACGATTTCTAAGACCTTCGCTATGTGAATAGCGTCAGTCTCCTCATTCGAAGTTACCTGCCCGCAGTGCGGTGAATCCGCAAAAGCGAACTTCTTGTCAAAAAAATATCCCTTGATTTGCCCTGCCGCCTTGACCGGCGGAGCAACACCGTCACCGAGCAGCAATTTTATACCATTGTATTGAATCGGATTGTGTGACGCCGTGATGACTACCCCGCCGCTGCACCCAAGCTTTCTCACCATAATACCGACGCCCGGAGTTGTTACCATTCCCAAATCAACCACATCAATCCCGACGGCACATAAACCAGCCGTTACTGCCGCTTTTAACATCGTCCCGCTCGCTCGGGAATCCCGCCCGATGCACACCGATAATCTTTCCTTCTTATCAGCGTGCCTTTTCTTTAGAAATGTCCCAAAAGCGCTCCCATAATCAACAGCCACGGAATCAGTAAGGTTCTCGCCGACGATGCCTCTCATCCCGCTGATAGTTATTATCAGTTCTTCAGCCATATCGTCCCTCACATCTTCCTGGATTTTTCCAGTAACCTTTTGAGCCTCGTAACCACCGTCCCTACCTGCTTCTTTTTCAGTGCCAGAATGTCCTGCAGGGCTTCGCCGATATAGGGCAAATAAGTTTCAATATAGCGGCGCTTGTCCATCTCCTGTTGGATACGTTTTTTTCTTCGCAGATAAATCCCCAGTTTCCTGCCGCAGTCCTGCACAGCTAACTGTATCTCCTTGATGATTTCCGGATAATGGGCGATTGCCTCTTTGCTCTCGGACGTAAAAGGCACCCACACCGAAGCGATATGCACCATCAGCACAACCGGCCCCGTCGGCAATGCCCCCCTGCTCTGGCTCATAGCGTAATTTCGCCAGTTTATATCCAACACCGCCCTGTAAATCGCACAGCCGGATTGTTGATATAGCAAGGGAACGCGATTGGCAATCCGCGTGAGCCGCATCAATGGTTCCTTATCAGGCTCGCTGTTGCCATTGCCTTTGCTACCGTAGGCCAGCGCCGCCTCTATAAGAAACGGATTCCCCCGGTAAACAGCCGGACTCCGCGAGCACGCAGTGTAAAAATCAGCATCCACCACCGCGCGAAGACCCTGCTCTAATTGCTCAACTCCTATGGGGCCTATACAATCCGTCGACGGCGCCATGATCTTCGTCTCGTTTATCGATGCGTGAAGCGACTCTGCCTGTTTTAGCGTCATTCTCGAAAGCCTCAGTGTCTTGCGAAGCTTCGCCTTCTCACAAATCTGATTTGCCACGCGAGGGCTCACCCTTGAGAACTCATTCTGCAAAAAAGCACTTAGCTGCTTCAAAGAACTGTCCCGGGCCATCTTGAACAACAGACCCAGCTCCACCCCGTATGGGTGAGGTTTGATTTCTCGCGGAACAAAAGGCAATTCCTTGTTCTGCCTTGGATATTCATAAACTTTCCCGTCCGGAGCGTTATAAATAATCGTCGCGTGAGGATTGGCCATAGCGCTTTGCGCAATGTATTCATCCACCGACTGACGCCCCCTCTGGTATTTCCCCTCAAGAGTTATCGTCACGCTCGTCCCCGTCGACAGGTCGAATTCGCATTCCTCGTCCAGAACGACCTCGGGCCTGTTCTTGGCCGTATCAATCTGCACATGGTAATGATGCGCATTTTTCTTCGGATTCGTTCGCGAGACAATCTGCACCGGCTCACCCGTCGTCAATAGCCCATACATGCCTGCCGCCGATATCCCGATGCCCTGCTGGCCCCGGCTCATCTTCAAACTGTGAAACTTACTCCCATATAGCAGCCGCGCGAAAATGTTCGGAATCTGCCCCTTTACTATCCCCGGCCCGTTATCTTTGACCGCCAACACAAACTTATTGTCCGCAAGAGGTTTTATATCTATTGCTAAATCCGGCAGAATATGGGCCTCCTCGCAGGCATCGAGCGAGTTGTCGACCGCTTCCTTCACCGCCGTCAGCAATGCCTTGCGGGGATTATCGAACCCTAAAAGATGCCTGTTCTTCGCGAAAAACTCGCTGATACTTATCGCCCGCTGCTTGGCGGCCATCGACTCTGCAGTTGCGGCGACCGCGGTCTTTTTCCGCTTCTCTACAGCGGCAGTTTCCCTCTTCGCGGCACCCTTCTTGCGCTTACTCCCTCTTCTGGCTTTTCTCTTGCCGGCTGAGCCCTTTGACTTCTTCTTTGGCTTTGCCTTCTTGGAGACTTTTACTTTTGCTTTTTTACGTCTTACCTTTTTAGCTTTCGCCCGCTTCGCCTTCTTCTTCGCTTTTTTTCCGCTCTTCTTACCCGTGGATTCTTCGAACGCAAAGCTCATCTGATCCCGTGATTGGCTCTTCCTTGCCGCCATACCACAAAACTCCAAATATATCCTGAGGGCAGACCAAAACTAATCGCCCCTGACTTTGTGCAGCGCTCAATCAATCCAGCTTGCAGACGTAAATTTCATTTACGAAATCAAGTTTGCCCAGCTCTTCAACGGCCTTCGCATCGGGTTCCCTGTCGAGACTGACAGCCAGAGCCGCCTTCTGCTCGGCCGCCTTTTGACCGACGCCCATCGTGCAGATATTGATGTTATACCTGCCGCACACCGTCCCGACAGAACCTATCACGCCGGGCTTGTCATCGTTAAAGATAACCAGCACGCTCCCCTGCGGCGTCATTTCCACGTTGAAACCGTCGATTTCAATTATCCGCAGCAGTCTTTCGCCAAACACCGACCCGGTCACAGTCCGCGTGACTTTATCGGTAACGACTTTCGCGCTGAAGCTCGCCGCCACGTCCTTCACCTCGGGATTTTTCGTTTCATCGATACTTATCCCGCGTTCTTTGGCTAACACACCGACATTGACCATATTCAACGGCATCTCGAAATGCCGCTGCAGCAGTCCGATTGCAAAGTTAAGAGTAACCGGTTCGACCGCCATCTCCGCAATCGAGCCGCGATACCGGACCTCGACCTCCTTAATACGGCCCGGCGCAATCGTACTGACAAGTGTGCCAATTCGGCGCGCAAGCTCTGCATACTGGCTCACAATCACCGGCACTGCTCCGGAAATTGACGGAGCATTAAGTGCATTTCGCACAGGACCGCCCTTGATAGCATCAACAAGTATCTGCGCTGCCTCCACGGCCACTTCAATCTGTGCTTCCTCGGTGCTCGCGCCTAAGTGCGGCGTAACAAGGCACTTCTCAAACTCCGTAAATCGCGTGTTCTCCGGCGGCTCCTTGGGATAAACATCCAGTGCCGCTCCCGCAATACGACCCTCCGAAAGTGCATTATAAACCGCGTCTTCGTTAATTATTCCGCCACGCGCACAGTTTACCAACCGTATCGTTGGCTTCATCATCTTGATTTGTTCGGCGTCAATCATATTGACTGTCTGCTCATTCCTCGGCACGTGCACGCTGATATAATCGGCCTCTTTGAAGATTCTTTCCAAGGACTCCACTACTTCAATGCCAAGTTTTTCCGCGTCCGCCGGAGCCGCAAGTGGGTCATAGCCGAGGATTTTCATATTGAAACCCTGTGCCATTTTCGCAACAGCCATACCGATTCTGCCTAACCCTATAACGCCCAGCACCTTGCCGTTGAGCTGACTTCCCATATACTTCTTCCGGTCCCACGCGCCCCCCTTCAGGCTGTTGCACGCCGGCACAACATTTCGGCTCATCGAAAGCATCAACGCCATCGTATGTTCCGCGGCGCTGAGCGTGTTACCGCCCGGCGTATTCATAACCAGGATTCCCTTTCTCGTCGCCTCCGGAATATCGATGTTATCCACGCCGACCCCCGCTCGCGCGATACCCTTCAGCTTCCCGTGATTGGCTAAGACCTCAGCGGTAACTTTCGTCCCGCTTCGAATAATCAAGCCGTCATGCTCACCAATAATTTTGGCTAATTCCTCGCCACTGATTCCCGTCTTAACGACCGCCTCAACCCCCTCCACCGAATTCAGCAGGTCTATTCCTTCCTGTGCAAGCTTGTCTGTAACCAGCACCTTAATCATTCTAATTCTCCAAAAAACTCTTTATTGCTCAAACCCTGTATTATAACCACACTTTTAAAACTATCAACCCCTCTCTGTTATCCCGTGCTTGACACGGGATCCCCCCACCCCCCTTGCCTGCCCTTGCACGTCGTAGGCAGGGGTCCCAGCGCAGTTTATCCCTTAGGGGGCTCCGGATCCAGCCTGCCCCTCGTAGCGGAGCGAAGACCCCAGACTCCGATCTGGGGCCCAGAAAGCTTGACCCGGGACCCAGAAAAAATTATGCCGTCCCCCAAGCTATTCCGCCTCACCGCGCCCGAAGTAAACGCCGAATGCGCATAAAAAAGGAAGACAGGCTGTTTTACTTAAACAGGTTGTGGGCCTATCTCCCTGTTGCGATGTGCTGTTTTGCGATTACCATGGTTCACGCATTCTGGCCTACTGACCTTCGTCTGCACCCGCAACACAACCATTATACAAAATTAAACACTCTCAATCAAGTTAATGATTATTTTTTTTTCAAAAGCATCGCACCAAGGCTCGTAAGCGGCAGGTTGAGGCGTTAGATGAGCAATATTTCTGATATACTACCGCAGTTGAACGCATATATTATAAAACATACCTTGAGAGGCCTTGTTGCAAAATAATCCAGTTACTCCTAATCTATGTGATAATGGGATTGAAATCAGTAACCAGCCTTATATGCTTATTATTCGCCCATTACGTTGGAGACTCATTATTACAGACTAAATGGATAAATGAAAGTAAAGCAAGGCTTTGGTATGTGATGTTGATTCATTGTGTTATCTGGACAAGCTGTTTATGCGTTGTTTTATATTTTTTTCAACTTTTTGCATTATGGAAAGCATTATTCCTGATTGCCGGGCATTGGAT
>CAZENQ010000075.1:0-15281 GCA_964513655.1 uncultured Pirellulales bacterium
TTAGGGCTGCTTATGGGTATTCTGGCAATTGTGCCGGTACTGATATCGCAGCTTATGAGTTTCGGTTACAGTCTGCCATTTATCCTGGCGGTGTCGTTTCTGGCGAACCTGCCGGGTCTTGCGATATGCCTTTTGGTGAGTTGTGTTGCCGTGGCGTGCCGACCGCTTCGTTTTCGGTCGCGTTTTACAGCGATAGCATTGTGCACTGCGCCGCAGCTACTTTATTGGGCATACTTCGGTGGTGCAAGGGGGGCGGAGCCTATTAAGTGGGGATTTTCTTTTACGCCGTGGATTTGTGCATGGCTCGTGGGGTTGGGTATAGCCGGACTGGTTCTTGGCATAGGACATTTTACGCGTTATCGGCCGGGGCTGGTCTGGATGTTTACCTGCCTTGTGCTTGTGACGGCTGTTGCTGTATTTGAGGTGAAAGTCGGTTTTGCCGAGTTGGACTATCAGCTCTACGTGGCCAAGAATAATCCAGAACAAACAATCGAATTTCACGACCATAGCATAACTGAGGCCCTGGACGAGACCCTTACAAATCCTGCTGTCCGGAGATATTTGGCAGGTTTCTTTTATCCTACGGAACCAATACAACTGCGTGCGGAGTTAAAGAAGGAGATCCAGATTCAGTTAAGTCACGGTCGCTGGCCGGGCTGGTTTATAGTTCCTGAGGAGTTAGAGTACCAGGCGAAAAGGCAGTGGCTTTTCGAGCAATATGACTTATTTATAAGCAGGCGACCTAAAACCCGTCGGATGCCCATAGCGCTTTACTATAAGGCGTTTTTGAGCGAATACAGCCCCGAGACACAGGCCTTTGGGCAAAAAGAAGTGCTGCATTTTTCCAGCGATTATCCACGCGAGAGGTCACGGGAGATATGGTACCGGCTGTACCGGGAATTCGGTGGCAGCCCGGAGTCTTTGGAGGCGCGGTGGCGTATCGCCAAGCATTGGGCGGGGCAGGGCAGGTTTGAGCAGGCCGATAAGCTTCTTGCAGAGGCACAAACCAAGCTCGGTGAGCAGCTGGAGCTACTTGAAAAAGAGCCAACCCGAGACGAAACGTTTTTTAGCCTGTTTCGCCCGCCGGCTGATTCTGTGATGACGGCGTTCAAACTGGCCGAGTTGCAGAGGAAATTAAATCAGCTGCAGACTCTTATCAGCTCGGAAAATCGGACCGGCAAAACGGCATCGGCCAAACGTCAGGCGGAATTTGTTATGCTGGACCCGCACGCCTCCGATTATGCCCAGCGGCTCGACCGATTGCTTGGGCAAACCCGTAAGAATGACCCGCTCCGTGACAATATCTTATTGGAGCAGACGAAGCTTGTTGCCGATGAGCAACTGCGGGCTGAAAAGTTGAGCCAGCTACACGAAGAATTTCAGGACACCGACGGGGGGATGCAGGCATTATATGAGCTGGCGATTTTGAAGATTCATCTGTGGCGTCAGCAGAGCGAGTCGAATCCGGAGCAGAGAAAAAAGTATCTGGCTGATGCGAGAGCGACTCTTATGAGCTTTCTAAGCCTGTATCCGGAGGGCATCTGTACCGAGCAGGTCAAAAAGAATCTGGAAGACCTGCCCACGGTCGATTAATGGCAAATAGTATTTAATGCTTTTTGTCTGGCTTAGGTTGTTTCAGCGAGTCGGGGTTTAAGCAGTCTGGGGTAAGACAGGGCCTTGTAATACACAGCATACCGAATATATTAAAGGTATTATGGTTGTTGACCTGCCTGAGCTGCGAGAGAAATTAGGGGTTTTTAAAGACCGACAGGATGCGGGTATAAGGCTGGCTGAGATGCTGGAGGCCTACCGGGACAGTTCCGCGATGGTCTTTGCCATTCCTGCCGGGGGTGTGCCGGTAGCCGCTACCTTGGCGGAAAAGCTGAACCTATCTCTGGATGTTGCAGTGGTCAGTAAGATAACGCTGCCCTGGAATACTGAGGCCGGCTTTGGGGCGGTCGCCTTCGATGGTACGGTGCGTTTAAATAATCAGATGCTGGGCCATGCAGGGTTAAGCGAAGAAGAGGTCCAGCGCAGAATCGAGCTGACCACAACCAAGGTGCAGAGACGGTTTAAAGAACTGCGGGGCGATGAGCTCATGCCCGACCTGACAGGCAGGAAAGTTTTTTTGGTTGATGACGGGATAGCTTCGGGATTTACATTTCGGGTCGCTGTTGAGGCCCTGAAGAAACACGGGACAGATGAGATTATGGCCGCCGTTCCTACAGGTCACAAACAGGCACTGCAGGATTTGGCTGCGGAGGTTGAGGCGGTGTACTGTGCGAACGTCCGGGGTGGCTGGAGTTTTGCCGTGGCGGGGGCGTACCGTAGATGGTCGGATGTTGATGAGGCCCAGGTATTGGAAATCCTTAAGCGTTTTAGCAGCGGCAGGGGGGCTTAAAGGGGAAGAATCACATTGGAGGGAGGCGTAAGTCCTTTCTCGAAAAACGGGGCAGCAGACAGGCTCATCAATCATGGGTGCTTAAGTGCAAAATGGAGTCTGATGTATTGTTGACTCGGGTGTTGGGATAGTATTATCTTGCCCGGTAATAATAAAGCTCAGTCTCGGTATCGTTCCTTCTGCCAGTGAACATATATGGGTTTTTCGCCCATCAAGTTCACAGGGAAATCAGACTTTATTAGTTTTTCAAAGACCCTTATGTACCAGCTAATTCAGCTATTGGCTTATACGCCAACCAGAGTCTTTATCAAAGACATACATCGTTTGGCCTGATTCAGCCTTTTCAAAGTTATAACGGTCGACTTGTTTCCATGTTAGACCGACATATATGTACCTTGATATTTTCTTCCCAGTATCATCGAAGACATTTTTTACGTCAAAATGACCGTCAAAATTAATGTCCATGAATCCTTCCCTCCTCGTGTAGTTATCGTCAGTATAACCACTATATATTACCCGTTCCCATTTACCTTCTTCAACTGAAGCTGTCATAGTAAAACAGACCCTTCCTTCCTCATCAAGAAGGGATAAATTAGTGACTTTGCCAGCCTTGTCGTGTTGGGCACAGAGAAATGGTATATCATTCTTTGCCATTACCAGCACTTTATCAACATCCTGAGCCACGGTGTCTTCAACGTCCAAAGGTTTATAAGCCCAGACTTTTATATCGCCAAATGTTTTAGGATCCATCGATAACTCCTCACCCTCTATGTAATACAGAACCATCCCAAATAAAATAGTGCCAGCAATACCAATAGCAATACCAGCAAGGAGAAGTTTTATCGTAGATAAAATGTTTTGACCTTTCATTACTCATTTCCTTTCTCGCACTTCTTGGGGCGAAATAGTTGATTTGGATAAACATCTGCTCCGTCAAAAACATCTTGAGCGTAGGTTTCTACAATATCTCCAGAAGTATTACTTAAAGCCGCCACCCTGCCCAAACCATCAAAGTGATAATAATAAATCTTGCCGGCGTTGGCAACATCAATCCGGGGCAGCGTGGGAGGGGATTGGGTTTGACGTTTGTGTAGATTACGCTACTATAAGCCCCGTGATTCAGAGAGAAAAATCGTCCGGGATAAGGAATATGCGGCGGCAGGTTGTATTGGTGCTGCTGGCGGTCATAGTGGGGGGGTGGTTGCTGCTTCGCTCGGGGATTTTGCGAAAAGAAGTTCGCCGTATTATTTTGGTCAGTATCGACACCTGCCGGGCCGACTACCTGAGCTGCTACGGGTATCGGCGCCGGACTACTCCTAACATTGACCGGCTTGCGCAAGAAAGCGTTCTTTTCAAGAATGCAATTACTCCTGTTCCCACGACACTGCCGGCCCACTGCTCGATGCTGACCGGTACCATCCCGCCCTATCATGGTGTTCATTATAATGTCGGGTATAGGATGGGCCAATCCAATGTGACCCTGGCGGAGGTTTTGCGGCCGAAGGGATTTACCACCGCCGCTTTCGTCAGCGCTTTTGTTTTAGACTCTGACTTCGGCCTTGACCAGGGTTTTGACACTTACAACGACAGCTTTGAGGAAATTCGTCGAAATATTTTCGGCAGTGAGCGAAGGGCCGGCGAGACCAGCCGGATTGCGAACGAATGGCTGGAAAAACGCGAAAAAGACGAAAGATTCTTTCTGTTTTTGCACTACTATGACCCTCATCTTGAATATGAACCGCCGGAGCCGTTCGCATCTGAATTTGCCGACAATCTCTATGCCGGTGAAATTGCCTACACCGATTATTGCATTGGTCTGGTAATTGACAAACTTAAGGAGCTGGGGTTGTACGACTCAACCCTTATTATAATTACCAGCGACCACGGCGAGATGCTCGGCGAACACGGCGAAGGAGACCACGGCTATTTCATTTACGAAGGCGCCATTAAGGTTCCGCTTGTTTTCAAGTTACCCTGGCGGACCGAAGATAGAAAGGTTGACGATGTGGCCGGTATAACCGATATTGTCCCAACGATTTGCGGGATGGCTGGCGTCGATGTGCCGCCTGCAGTGCGGGCAAAGGACCTGTCGGTTTATTTTGGGTCGGGGCAGCCGCGCCGCGAGGACAGGCATCTTTACTGCGAAAGTATGATGCCGAAAAAATATAATGCCAATACTTTGCTGGGCGTGGTTACCGACCGGTTCAAATACATTCAAACCACCCGGCCGGAGTTGTACGACCTTGTTGAAGACCCTAACGAGACAAGCAATCTGGCAGAGCAGAAGCCGCATCAGGCCCGCATTTTGAAGGACCGCTTAAAACAGATATTGGAACAAACGGTTCGCAGGGGCGCCTCCGAAAGTGTTGAACTGGACAGGGAGGCCCTCAGAAGACTCGCATCACTCGGTTACCTGGAGGAGAGCAATGTAAAGGAAGATTACGAGTTCGACCAAAGCAGAGAGGACCCGAAAGACCTTATCGAACTCCACACCTCTTTTTACAAGGCCAGAACGTTTCTTCTGCAGAAGAAATACGGGAAGGCCAAAAGAATCTATCAGGAGCTTCTTTTGGAGCGGCCGCAGTTTTACGAGGTTCATTCTAATTTGGCAAACATAGCTGTGCAGGAGAATGATTTAGCCGGTGCCGCGGCTTATTTGGCCGAGGCGATTCGCCTTGAGCCCGGCAGATATAAGCTTCACTACAATCTGGGCATAACCTGTCTATCTCTTGGCCGGTTTGAACAGGCCGTCAAGCACTTTAGAGACTCGCTCAAAATCAAGCCGGCACAACCTGAATCGCTCGTCGGTTTGGGATTGGCCCTGTTGTCACAGGGCAGGTTTGATGAGGCCATTAACCACTACACGAAGGCCTTAGAGATTGCCCCTGATGTACCTGAATTGCACAGCAAACTGGGATTGGCGCTGTATCAGCAGGGAAAGCTTGATGATGCCATCAGACATTATACTAAGGCCCTGGAGATTGAGCCTCGATTATTCGAAGTCCAAAACAATCTTGGAATGGCCCTGGGCGGGCGTGGAAGGCTGGATGAGGCCATTGTCTGTTTCAAAAAAGCGTTAGCACTTAACCCCCAATTGGCCGAGGCTCACCGCAATCTCGGCATGGTGTTTGCCCGCCAGGGTAAGTTAGATGAGGCTATAGCGCACTTTACCGAAGCTCTGCGAATCAGACCTGACTATCCGGATGCGCGCCGACAGCTTAGAGACGTGATGGACCGCCGGGCAGAAAGAACCGGTCATTGATATCGAGCACCAGGTGCAACTTCATAAACACGGCCTACCCGGCGCGGTCGAGGGGGATTAGATTTGACTTCTTTGCAGGTTGTGTTATTATGAAGACCCATAATCAATCGGTTTTTTGTGTTTTTTAAACCTTTCCATTGCAAAGTTTTGACGAGACAAAAGAGATAGAACAATTCGCCTCCAGTAAGCAGAAGATTATATCAGCATGAGGGGAAGCTGGGAGCCAGTGTCTATGGGTCAGGGAAAAAAGACATCGGCAACGAAAAGTCTGTGGTGGGTGCCGGTCGGCATTTTTTGTTGTGCTCTGCTGGCACGTCTTATCTTTTTAGTGGAAAATCTCAACATTCCATTTTTCAATTACCGCGGTATCGATGCACAGCAGTATCATGAGATGGCTGTCAGTTTCCTGAATGGGAGGTGGCCTGGTGAGCAGGTCCTTTCGTGGCCTCCGCTTTATACGTTATTCCTTGGCCTGTTTTACAAAACGATCGGACAGAGTGCCACTATTCTGAGGATATTTCATGCAATATTGGGGTCGGTAAGCTGCGTGCTTGTTTACTTTATTGCGCGAACTGTCTTTAGCCGTCGGTTCGTACCAATTGCAGCGGCGCTTATATGCTGTCTGTGCGGGACGATGATTTATTTTGACAGTCAGCTGTTGTCCGGCAGCCTGGATGTGCTGTTGGAGCTTTTAATAATCTTTTCTTTACTTTTTGCGTCGCGCCACAGGCCGATGGGCTGGTGGGGCCTGGCGGGTTTCTTTGTTGGTCTATCTGCTGTCAACCGGGGGGCAATCATACTCTTTGTTCCGATTATTTTACTATGGATGTATATGGTATCACGTCACGGGTGGGGCATAGAGGGCAAATCTGAAAGGCCGGCGTTTTGGAAGGCGGCCATTTTGCTACTGCTGCCGGTGGGCCTGATTGTCTTTCCGGTGGTCCTGCACAATGTCCGGTATAACGAAGGAGCGGTTGGTAAGGAACCGAAGCCGCTGGGCTTGATGCAGTTTGTTTCGACTGGATTTTTACCCATTGCATCGAACCTTGGTATCAATTTTTATCTCGGCAATCACTGGGAGCTTCGCGAGATCAACAACATCAACCACCCGGAGCATTTTGTATACTATCATCGCATCGAAAACGAGCCTACTGAAAACGGTATTGAAGGTGCTTTAGGCGAGAGTAGATATCTTGTTCGGCGGACCGTCAGTCACATTTTTGAAAAGCCCGGGGATTTTATCAGGCTGATGGGGCTTAAAGTATTTCAACTTTTCAATGGAGCAGAGATCCCGCGTAATGCGAACCTGTATGCCTTTCGGAAATACTCGGTTGTATTGAGCATACTGCTGTGGAAAAGGATAATCGCATTTCCATCCGGACTGATTATCCCTCTTGGGCTTGTCGGTATATTTTTGAGCCGTGATTTGTGGCGCAAGCACTTCCTGCTTTTCGGCTGCCTTGCAGTGCAGTACCTTTTTATTCTGGCTTTTTTTGTGACAGCGCGCTATCGCATGCCGACCATACCGTTGCTTGCTGTCTATGCGGCTTTTGCGGTGGAGGCCTTTGTTCGCTATGTCAGACAGGGTGCAAAAAGAAAGGCGGCTATACCAGTCTTTTTGCTTGTGGTGCTTGTGCTGTTCTCAAATAGTCCTATGGGGCGGATAGAGACAGAGCACGGATACAGCGAATACTTGAATCTGGGCAATGCCTTGCACGATGAAGGTAAAATAGAGGAGGCAATTTTATGTTTTAACGAAACGTTGAGGCTTGCGCCGAATTATCCAAAAGCACACTACAATCTGGCCAATGCCCTTACGGATAAGGGCATGCTTACCGAAGCGGTTATGCATTATAACAGGGCACTGGAGCTTCAACCGGACTATCTTGAGGCACAGAGCAATCTGGCCAAGGCCTTGGCCAAGCAGGGCAGGCTGCAGGAGGCCATTGAACTATGGGAGCAGTTGGTGCAGATTAATCCTGCAGAGTCGGTGTTGCACAGTAATTTGGGGACAGCCTATCATCGTCTGGGTCAATTCGACAAGGCAATTATGCATTGGAACCAGGTGCTGCGTTTGACACCGAACCATGTTAGTGTCCTTAATAAACTCGCGTGGCTGCTGGCAACATGTCAAGATGCTAAATACCGCGACCCGGTCCGGGCGGTTGAGCTTGCGGAACGCGGCTGCACACTCACGGCCTACAGAGTACCGAAATTACTTGACAGCCTGGCGGCAGCGTATGCCCGGGCGGGAAGGTTTGGGCAGGCCGTCGGGACGGCCGAAAGGGCTTTGGAAGTTTCACGAGCGTCAGGTGCAAAGCAACTGGAGGCCGACATAGCCAAGCGGCTTCAAATGTACAGGCGCAAGCAGGCGTATTATGAGTAGAACAATCGCAAAACGGCGGCCGATAGTTCGAATATCTCCGTGAACTATACGTACCCTGCGGGGGCCCAAGAGGGATTAGATTTGACTTTTTTGCTAATTATGTTATCATAAAGACCGATAATCAATCGATTTTTTGCGCTTTTTAGGCGATTTTGGTTAAATGGGAACTTCTGATTCATCCTCTCGCACGGACGCTCGTAAAGTTCTGCTGGTAGGCGATATTAGCAAGGCCTTTTTAGACACTGAGGCTGTTTGCCGAGAGGGTTGTGAAGTACAGGCCGATGTGCCTGACGCAATCGAGACGGCGGCGAAGAACAATTTTGCGGCGATTGCTGTTGTAATCTCCGGGACCTCGGTTAAATTAAGCACCGCGTTGAAAGCATTAAGAGAAGCCAACTGCGAGGCGAAAATTCTTCTTTTGGCGCGAATGTACGAAGAGCCGATAGCTATTAAACTTATCGGCACGTCATTTCGTGGGAAAGGCCTTGCGGATGATTATCTGATTTGTCCGGTTCAGGCGGATAGATTCTACGAATCTATTATTCCCGCACATCGTCAGAGAAAAGCCCAATTGATTGAACCGGCAACTGTCAGGCCGGCGACAGAGCTGAGAATAAAGCGGCTTGAGAAGTTGGCTACCGAGGATGATTTGACCGGACTTAAGAACAGGAGATACATCTGGGAGTTTTCCAGGCAGATTATCGAGCATGCCAAGAAAGAGAACGCCAGGGTGATGCTACTTGTCTTCGATATTGATAACTTCAAGCATTATAACGATGTTTACGGCCATTCAGCCGGCGATGAAATCCTAAAGCAGGCCGCTGTTTTGATGCGGCGCTGCTGTCGGGCCCACGATGTTGTCGGCAGAATCGGTGGCGATGAATTTGCTGTTGTTTTCTGGGATGACCCGCAAAGAAAAACGCTCCAAGAGCAAACGGAGAGGCGCTCGGCAGCGGTTGACCATCCCAGGGAGGCGATCTTTGTAGCCAAGCGGTTTAGGAAAGAATTGGAGAAAGCTGAATTCCATTTGCTTGGCCCCGAAGGCAAAGGGGTTCTGACAATAAGCGGCGGCCTGGCGAGCTTTCCTCGCGATGGTTCAACAATGCAGCAGCTTTTCCAGCAGGCAGATACGGCGCTGTTGGATGCAAAACGCAGCGGCAAGAACAGAATCTATCTGGTTGGCAGAGCCCAAAGCGACATCGCCGATGTCGAATAACCTCACACCGCGTAAGTCACTACTGTGCCGTTACGAGTCTAATAATGCTACCCGCTTGCCATTATACATGAATTGCTTGTTAAAGGTCGATGGCAACGACTTCGTGGTCCAATACGGACGGTACTATTACGGTTAAGTATCCATCTGACTCTGTGACCTGAGGCGACTGTTGGCTTCGCAGGAGTTGAATTTTCTTGGCCTCTTTTCCCTTTGGTAGGCGCAGCCGCACCGTTTGCTCACCGACAGGTATCAGTTCCCTGAACGGACCTTTCATCATCATCGGATTGGTCAGATTGACCAGGTGCACGGTCATAGAGTTTTTCTGGCGCCATATCGTAACGTCCAGTACACCGGGGCCGGTGACCGTAACCGGCTTTTGCTCATTTGCGGCCCACTCTACAGCGTTTCGCAGCAGCCTGCCGTGATCGACGTTCATAATCTCCCAGAAGCTTCTGTCGATGTCCCAGGGGAAATAGACGATGCGGCTGGGACCAATCTGGTGCAGGTAAACCTCGGGGATGTCCGTTTTGGGCTGGCGTGGATAGACTTTTTCCATAGGCAGGTCGGGGTATGACGGTATCAAGGTAAGCGGTGGATTAGGCGTTTTTACTCGTGCGTCAACGTGCACTTGGTAGATACCATTGACGATTCTTCCGGCATCTTCGAGACCGCCGAGCAGCGGATGGTATTTACCGGTGAGCGGGTCCTTCTCGATGCGCAGGTAGGAATTTTTCATGGGGCCTTCTATCTTGCCCTTAAATTGTACGCCGAAAAGATCTGCGAGCCCAAAGTCATCCCGCCGGACGCCCCATTGGTCGTAGAGTGAGGTTTCATATGTAGCTACGATACTGCCTCCACGCTTGACATAGTCGCGAATCTGTTGGCACTGTTCGTCGGAAAGCGCTGCGATGTTGGGCAAAATCAACGTCTTGAACTGGTCGACGTGTTCAGCGTCCAAAAGTCCATCGTGAACCATCTCAAAGGGGATACGGGCCTCGATAAGTGCGTGATACATTCCGAGCAGGTGGTTTTCTACTTTTTCTTGGGCATCCATGCCGCCGTAAAAGGCGGCCGTCTGCTGTGAGTAGACCAGGGCTACGCGGGCCAAAGGTACTTCGTTACGCAAATAGCGCTCTATCCGCCAGTGCCAGTTGTAAATATCCTCTACCACATTAAGCCAGCGCTTGTCATAAAGATAACCGGAAAACTTGGTAAACCATGGGCGCAGCCCGTTGGCGATTCCATCCGCCACGTAGATGCGAATCTCCGCCTCGCTTTGCACGGAGTCTTTCCACCGGTACGGCTCCTCCAAACCCATACTGAAAATGCCGCCGATGGGCTTTCGTCCTAACGTTGCGCGAAATTCCTTGCCTCTTTTGCCGTTTACCCAGGGTGGCGCGACTCCTCGCCTTGCCTGTTTATCAGAAAAAAGTATGTCGGCCAGCTGACCGATTGTTTTCATATCAAGTGAGGTCATCGCGCCTCCGCCTGAATTTGGAATGTAGCGGGCGTTCGGATTTATCCTGCGAATCTCCGTATCCCAAAGTGACCAGAGTTCAAAGAGTCTCTTCTGTCGCCATACGATGTAGTTGCGAAGCGCCGGCTCCTGCGGATTTGTTGTGCGGGGAAGCTCCAGGCCGCAATAAGACTTAAAATTGCCCTGACAGTGTTCGCAGTAGCACATGCCTGACCCCGACCAGCGGTTGCTGAAGATGCCGTTGACCATATAGCGTGACATAATCTCTTTGTGCACTTGTGTCATGAACTCGAAGTTGTACGGCCCCAATGCGCATGTCACCCACATATCCGGCGACGACCAGTGACGGCGCTTACGGCCCTCGGCGTCAACGGCAATCCAGTCAGGATGGGCATCGTAAACATCCTGGTGCACTGCGTGGGGGTCCGTGCGTGCAATTACGACCATACCCAGCCTGCGACAGCCGGCCACCAAATCGCCCAAGGGGTCGGTATCTCCCATCCATGCGCTGCGATGATGCAGCGGAATCTCGGTAGGATAATAGGCCACGCACCCGCCTGCACTAAGGCACGCGGCATCGGAATGCGTCCGCTTGAAATAATCCAGCCAGAATTGTAGGTCGTATCGCCCGGGGTCGTTCTCCACAAGCGTCAGCTGCGCCCATCTCATCGGACGGTCGAACCAGCCTTCGTCAGACGCGCTGGATTCTGCAGGTTTGATAAAGGCCTGCGTATTTTCCTGGTTCGATGAAAAGCAGTTTGCAGGGTCGACCAGCAGTAGTAATACAACGACGTTCCGAAAGATAGTTTTGTATCTCATTCTCAACTCTCTCACTTATTGTTTAGTTGCGGATGGCTACGCGCAGCTGCTCGACTTTGGTCAATCTCTGTATATAGGGCGTAATTACTGGGTCCTGTTGCGATGGCCATAAATGCTACGCTGTTTGGCCAAGTACGATTGTTTCTGTTGGGCCGAGCAGCTTGTAGCGTATGCCTCGCCACTGAATAGTCCTGCCAAAAGCCGAAGAGATAATGATAAGCAGCAGCAGTACCGACCATATCCAAAAGAAAAGTATATCGGCGGCCATAGCGGCCTTCATCTTTGGCACATCCTCTTTCAGCAGTTTGCTTATCATTTTTTGTCTGAGTATTGCCCGGCCCATCTGACTTGTGAAAAACACGATAGGAACTGCAGCAAAGAGAGACAGGTTCTTGTCTGAAATCGCTGCAGCGTAGACCGCCAGAGCGGCTCCTGCCCACAAACCCAATACCGAATACAAACTGCTGAACAATCCAAACCACCAGGTTCCTAGATTGCTTACGCGTGTAATAAGAAACTGCCGCCGCCCGAACTCAAAGAGCTGATCCCAACTGGTGGATTCGTATGAGGCCACAAGACAGGCAGGGACGAAAGCCACTTTTTTGCCTGCTTTTTTTACGGCATAGCTGAGTGAGAGGTCGTCGCTTAGAGCTTTCGGCCAAATCTTGTCAAGACCCAACCGGCGGAAAACGTCTGCACGGATAGCCATTGACCCGCCCCAGGCCTGGTTGAAGGGGCTGTTACCAAGCAACTGGGCAATCTTGGCATTCATTGCCGACAGGGCCAGGCTGGCCGGATTGTTCTTTTTTGGTACAAACCAACGGTAACCGCTGGTTGCGCCATTTTTGGATTTTCGAAGGGGATGGACAATTTGACTTAGCCAGTCACTTCGGACGCAGACGTCGGAATCGGCAAAGGCCAGAACCTCGATATCATCGCTAATCCTTTCGAAGCAGTAGAGCAGATTATGTATTTTTTGGCTGCAGGCTTGCCCTTGACCGGCCACTAACACTTGCACGTCCCGGGCCTTTGAATCGCGGCTCAGACGGTCTTTCAGTTGGCACAGTTCCTCATAGGCCGGGTCCGACTCGTCCGCAACCACAAACCACAGTAGATAATCTTCGTAGTCCTGATTAAAAAAAGAAGTGACGTTATTCTGAAATGCCAGGTCCTTTCCCTTGCACGGCACGATAAGTACGGTTCGCGGACGATACTTTGAACGGGTCTTTTTGTATTTGCTCAGTGCGTAATGATAGTTTCTATACGCATGAATCAAGATGAGCAGTTGCGACAGGATTAATACGGCGGCTATATAGTAGTACCAGTCCATTTTGATTGATTATTATCCGTTGGTTATTGAATTGTCAACTTGAATTCAAGATATAGAGGCCAACGGTACTATCGATTCGATGAGCGTTTCGACAGTGTAGGATTTTGCCAGGTCGACCGGGAGCAGACAGCCGTGGTTGTGGTCGGAGGCGATGATTATAAGATTCTTACCGGCTCGGCTCCATCCTTGCGGTTGAGCCTGATGGCCCAAAATGAAGATGTCAACGCCAAGTAACTCTGCCATTTTGTTAAGCGTTTTCTGATTGTGTTTTCTGCCCCAGGTCAGAAGGTAAGCTGAGCCTGGTCTGACCAGGTCGTTGTTTTCCAGTGGTCTGTCCATAATCTGCCGGTCAAACTTATTTACCAACCGATTGCCGGGCAGCGAATGGGACAGCCATATTCTGTTTTCACATTTGACCGCTAAAGGTTGTGAAAGTAGAAATTGTCTTATCGCCGGTTTGATGTCGTTACTGTCCTGCTGGAATTCGCGCTCCAGAGCCAGGTGCATTGAGCGGTTCATCTCCTTGCCGCCTCTCATGACGTTAGTCTCACTAATACATGCGACGGCATGGTTTCCCATAATGATATGGACGCGGTCGGGAAAGCTCAATTTATAACGGACAGCATCAAATAGTACTCTGTAAGATAAGCAGCCGCCTTGAGTGTCCTGGGGCCCTCCGTGTATAATTTCCTGCAGGAGGATATGTCTTTCGGGGTTGTTGTCCAGATCGGCGAAAGCAACCATTCTCTCAAAATTTCGCCGATGTCCGTGAATGTCGCCGGTTACAATCAAGTTTCCGCTGGCGGGCAGATAGATGACATTACCGCGTCGAAACTCATCTGCGTTGTTCGCCTGGGTACCTTCGTTCAGCAAATCAACTATTGTTTGCGGCATTTTTATTCGTTTTTATTTTGCCACCTAATATACTATGTATCAACAGGTCCAGTCTTGATACAACCGTCATCATGTCGGGCGGGCGGTCCGCAGGGTCGTCTTCTGAGCAATCCATCACAAATTTTGAGATTCCTATAGGTAATCGTTTTTTTAGTTCGTGAGGTGCTCGGCGTTTTCGTCGTAATGGCAGGCCGAGACTGTCCTTTTTGGGTATCAAAGTAGGGACGTGCTTTCCTGTGAGAGCCCAGTACATTGTGGCGCCCAGATTAAAGATATCAGTTTTTGGGCCAAGGGGTTTACGTCTGACCTGTTCGGGTGCGATGTAATCGGGCGTACCCTGAATCCGTCGTTTTGTCGTTCCGATTTTGCAGCTCTGACCGAGGTCTATAATTTTAATCGCCCCCGACTTGCTCAGAAGGATATTATTTGGCTTTATGTCACAGTGCACAAATCCCTGGAGGTGCATGGCATTAAGACCGTTTGCTACCATTCTGAATACGAGCAGTACATCGAGCAGACTCAGGGCGGGGTTGTCTTCCAAATTCTTGCCGTCGAAGAACTCCATGGAAAGGAGCATTTCCGTTACCTTAAGCATGCTGCGTATTTTTTTTAGTTTGTAGCACTTGCGTATATAAGGGTGGTTCATGCGGCTGCCCACTTTGTATTCGGTCTGGACCTGCTCGAATATCCTTGAATCTTCCGGCCTTTCAAAGATAACTCGTTTTAGAGCAATATCAGTGTGGTCTGTATCGTCGGTTGCCAGATAGATTGTACTGCGAGCACCGATTCCGATTCTTTTCTGTATAGTAAAGCCACCGACGTTGAGTATATCCTTAGCCATATTAGCGATAGAAACCTAATAATTCGGGCATGTTCTCATATCTAAGTCTAATTGTACTAAGATGCGCGAAAAGCGTCATCTGTTCCCTTAATTTTTGTGTTTTAGCGGTGCAGCCACTATGATTTATGAGACCATTTTTACATAAAACTGAAAACATATTTAACTAAGTTCTTGAAACGCAGTAACTTACAATATAACCGGTCGGCTGTCCAGTATTAAGGCGGTTTTTCGTCATATCGGTCGAAAAAGCCCTGCTGTTGAGGCCCGACCATGCCGTAAGCGTCGGTTTTTACGGAGGAAAGAACTCCCCGAGTAGGACTCCGGCTCGCCTTCGGCGGGCCAGAACCTGTCGCTCAGCTTCGCTATCGCTCAACATCGCTCCCCATAGGGCTGAAGCCCCTCTGGCGTTCGCTTCGCTCACTGTCACCCCGACGACCTGGGGGAGATTCTCCCCCAAACCCCCTCAGGTTCGAGCCCCACTGATAGAAAAACTTCAGGGCAGCGAGGCCATAAAGACCTGCTGCCCTGAAACTCCCCGAGTAGGACTCGAACAAAAATCTGCAAAGCAAGACAAGAAAAAGGGTTACAATTCTGACCCTGTCAAGAGGTGGCCTGAATCGGGGACTGATTCTGCAAAAACGCCTAAAATCAGCCC
>CAZENQ010000076.1:0-14806 GCA_964513655.1 uncultured Pirellulales bacterium
GGGGGAAGGTCAGGCTACCTCGGCACCGATTTCGCGATTCGCGGCTGGGCATTCTACGGCACAATGGAGTCCCCCCTCTCAGTCGCCGCACCCCCCGATGGACACGACAAGGGAATCGCAGAGCACCCCGAGCAGTTTCTTCGCGCCTTCACCGAACATCCCAACGTCGAATGGATTGGACTTAACGAATACATCGCCTACACCCACGCAAAGCTTGCACGCTCACCAGATAAAGGCCTCAACCTACAGCTAAGCTACGACCCACACTACTGCCAGCATTTCAAAGACAACCCATCCGAATGGAACTTAATGGTCTCAGACTGGCTGGCCAAAGACCTCGGTAGGCCGACAATCAACATCGATGGCCGTACCGTGACAACCAAGGCCGACCTCTCAAAAACGCTAAAAGTAAAAATACGACCGGGCTTAGGTACGCATGATATCACTATCAAATAAAAAATCACAAAACGAAACTATAGTTCGGGTAACATAATTAAAGGAGACCTGCTATTAATACCTTGATTATACTGGCGATAGTTTTGACCCTCGGCACATTTCTCCTGTCGGTCATCCTGACAGCAATCACAAGAAAACTCACTACCCGCGCCGGCTTCGTCGCGCACCCAACCGAAGACAGACATCACCAATCTGCTGTCCCCCTTGGCGGCGGCATTGCCATCTTTACCACAATAACCGTCATCATAGTTGCCGCTGCCTTGGCGATAAGGGTCCTGCTCGTCCCCGGCCGTTTTCCCTCCCTCGTCCAGTCGGCCAACATAGACCCGGCGGACTTCCTCGCAAAACTCAACCAGCTTGTAATCGTCTTGCTCTGTACCCTCGCATTATTTGTACTCGGACTCATAGACGACAAAAAGCACCTCGGCCCCTTTCTCAAGCTCGCCGTCCAGTTCGCTGTCGCTTTAACCGCCGCCGGCTTCGCCGATATCCGCGTTGAGTTCTTCATAGAAAATAGAATCATCACCTCACTACTCTCCGCCCTCTGGATAGTGCTGATTATCAACGTCTTTAACTTCCTCGACAATATGGACGGCGCCTCCGCCGGCATCGCAGTCATAACAGGCACCTACCTGCTCACCGCCGCTCTCCAGAGCGGCCAGGTCTTCGTCAGCGGCCTTGCGCTTATCTTCATAGGAACATTGCTCGGCTTCCTCGCATTCAATTTCCCGCCCGCCAAAATATTTATGGGTGACTCCGGCTCGCTCGTTGTAGGTTTCTTCGTCGCAATGTTGACCTTGCGCACCACCTACTACCACCAGGCCGAGAGCGGCCAGTGGTACGCAGTCCTTATGCCCCTCGTCGTTATGGCCGTCCCCCTCTATGATTTTATATCTGTAACCCTCCTGCGAATAAAACAGGGTAAAAGCCCCTTTATCGGTGACACTCAGCACTTCTCCCACCGCTTAAAAAGACATGGCCTCACCGATACCGAAACCGTCCTGACACTCTATCTCGCTACTATCTGCACCGGCCTCGGCGCAACTTTCCTCAATCAGGTCAATCTCAACGGTGCAATCTTAATCTTCATCCAGACAATCATGATACTGTCCATTATCGCCATTTTCGAATCCACTGCTAAGAATGACAAAACCGCCCTCTAACTCGAACTTTTCCAAAACCAAAGGCCAGGTGCTCTTGGAATACTTCCTCCTTGCCGTCATCCTCTGCGTAATTGCCCTCCGCACGACCTTTACCGAAGGTCCCAATGTCCAATCGCCCACCCAGCCGATTAACCTCGGCAGCAGCGTGTACAGCCTCTCCATCTCAGCCGCATTAATATTATCATTCCTTCTGTGGTTGGTACGGAGCCTTTATAGCAGCAAGTTCTTATACCGCTTCACCGCCATAGAAACCGGATTACTTATCTTCTGCTCGGCCGCTGTCCTCGCCAGCCTCGTCGCCGCGAATAAACGCGCTGCAATCACCGAAGCCGTCTGCCTCATCGCACCGGCGCTTACTGCCATCCTGCTGGTGCAGATATTGGATTCGCCGGCAAAAATTAAACTCCTGCTCACCTGCATCGTAGCTCTCGCCGTAGTCTCTGCCTACCAGTGCACCGAGCAGCTCCTCATCAGCAACCAGATGACCATCGACCAGTACGAGCGGGCACCACAGACCATACTCGAACCCCTCGGCATCCAGCCCGGCTCCTTCCAGCAATTCATGCTTGAGCACCGACTTTACACAAGGGGTATCCGAGGCTTCTTCACAACCAGCAACTCCGCTGGCTCTTTCTTGCTGATGGCTTCCTTCGCAGCTGTCGCTCTTCTCGCAGACAGATTTAAAAACCGCAAATCTAACTCGTCCCGGCCATTGCACCTTGTCCCCTGTGGCCTGGTACTTGCCGCCGTTCTGTTCGGCTTCGCCCTGACCAAAAGTAAAGGCGCCATCGCCGCCTCGATACCCGCCGCGCTGGCGTTTATCGCCCTGCTTTACTTCCGCGACTGGATAGCCAAACACAAAAAAACCATATTGATTGTCTGCTTGCTGCTGGCCGTCGTCGCCGGTACTGCGATTGTTCGCTATGGACTGACCCACGGCCGACTGCCTGGCGGAAACTCAATGCTCGTCAGATGGCAGTACTGGCATGCCTCAGCCAAAATGTACGCCGACAATCCCCTCACTGGCGTCGGCCCCGGCAACTTCGCCAAATCTTACCAGCGCTACAAACCCCCCGAAGCCCTCGAAAGCGTCGCCGACCCCCACAACTTCCTGCTCAGCCTCCTGACACAATACGGCCCCCTCGGGCTCGTCGGTTTCTTGGCCATGCTTTTCATACCCCTATGGCGAACAATATCCCCCGGCCCCATAGCTACTTCACCAAAAGCTTCTCAGTCCGGCCCCCCCTTTAAAACTATCGCTGTGGTTTTTGCAATTGTCATATCAGCGGCCCTACTGGTCATCAGACCAATGATTTTAACCGTCCAAAAAACCGCCGATGTAAACGTGATGGTTTACGTAGCACTCATATTATATGTAATGCCCGTGATTATATTCATTATCGGTTTCTGGCTTCTCACCACCGGCCAAAAATCACCCCAAACCTCTCGTGCCGATATCACTACGGCCGCTCTCCTTGCTGCCTGCTTCGGTGTGATTCTGCATAACTTGATAGACTTCGCCATCTTTGAACCCGGGGTCTTTATGACCTTTTGGGTAGTTATAGCCGCCTTGCTCGCCATAGATTCCCAGCAGAACTCCCGCCCGCAATTCGCCTTTACACCCGCTCGAGATGTGTGGAAAATAACTGCCCTCGTCGCCGTCGCAATATTTGGGGCCTGCCTCTACTATTGCCTCATCCCCGTAGCCAAAAGCACCACCGCCATCCGCCTTGCCAACCAGGCAACCCTACGCGGCAGCTTCCGCCAGGCCCACAATCTCCTCAGTGCCGCCACTTCACTTGACAAATTAAGCCCCGGCGCACCGGCCCTGAACGCCCGCCTCCACATCCAGGAGTTCAAAACCTCGTCTTCAAAACCCAATTTCCACCTGCAGCGCTCCGAGGATTGTCTGCTTGCGGCAATCCGACGCGACCCCACCGACTTCAAACACTTCGAGCGTTTGGCCGAAGTCTACACCTTGTTCGCCGATATCTCGACCGGCCGCGAAAAAACAGACTCCCTCAACAAAGCCCTCGATAGTATCTCCACCGCCGTCGAGCGATACCCCGGCTCCGCCCGACTATACCTTCAAATGGCTGATATCGCCGAGAAGCTCGGCAAAAAGACTCTCGCCCTCGACGAGTATCAAAAAGCCGTCGACATCGAAGATGCCTTCCGCGCCCAGTTCACAACTATGTACCCCCAGTGGCAGCTTGTCAGCCGCCTCGGCGAAGATAAATACCAAAACGCAAAACAAAAAGTCAAAGGCCTCTCCCAAAAACCCGCCCCATAACTCAGCACCCTCCCCCAAACCGCTCACTTCCATTGTGCATCTACGTATCCTGTAAACTTGTTAATCTTTCTCCCCAACTCGTCGTACGCTACCAGCAAATCTTCAATTTGCTTCCCGTCGGCTCCATCTGTGTCTTTTATGAAACTTAAGTGCACTACTGTTTCATCACACGATGCATGCGCGTAGGTCAGAAACCTGATTAAATCCGCCTTGTACCTCCTCCGACCATATCCTTCTACGATACAACTCGTAATAGCCTTCGACGATTTCCTTACCTGTCCTCCCTCTTCATATAGTTCATATTTTGGAAGCCTTAATGACATTTTGTGGACCTTAATTGCAAGCTCATACGACAAAGTGTAGATTTCCAAATCTCTATAGCTTTTCATTGTTGACTAACTCGCAACCCGCAACTCGCAACCCGCAACTCCCCTAGCTCAAACGTGCCACTATTTCACCAGGTATATCGAAATTCGCGTAAACATTCTGCACGTCGTCGTGGTCCTCAAACGCCTCCATCATCGAAATCACCTTCTTCGCTGTCCTCTCATCGTCGACCGGTACAGTGTTCTGCGGCACCATCGAAATCTCCGCCACCTCCGTCGCTATCTCCTTTTCCTTCAGCGCCTCTTTCAGCTTATCATAAGCGCTCGTGTCACACGTCATCTCGAAAATCTCCCCCGTATTCTCCATATCGTCCGCCCCCGCACCAAGTGCAATCTCCAGCAGTACATCCTCATCCGCGATGTCAGTCCCTACGGTAATAAGCCCCTTCTTACTGAACATCCAGCTCACACACCCGCTCGCCCCCAATGAGCCGCCGTGCTTCTCGAACAGCCTCTTGATTTCCGGCGTCGTCCGGTTGCGGTTGTCCGTCAGTGCATCTATCATAACCGCCACTCCGCCCGGCCCGTAACCCTCATAGAGCACCTCCTCAAAACTAACCCCCTCCACCTCTCCCGTACCTTTCTTGACCGCCTTCTCAATCGTGTCCTTCGGCATATTCGCCGCCTTGGCCTTGTCTATCGCGTATCGCAAAGCCAGATTCTGCGCGGGGTCACCGCCGCCCGCCTTCGCTGCCACTATAAGCGCGCGGGCTAATTTACTCCATACCTTCCCACGCTTAGCGTCAATAACCGCCTTCTTATGCTTTATCCCCGCCCAGTGTGAATGACCCGACATACATGCTCCTGACAAATAAAACTACTCGTACTACATTGTTTAAGCCTACAAGAGATAAATAATTATATCCTCTCGTCGACCAAAATTCAACACCTCACCGCCACTGCTGCTTAACACCACTCACCCGCATCCGCACCGAGTACAGTGACTTCTGCGCCGTGATAAAAAGCGTCTTTCCGTCCTTGCCGCCGAAACAAACATTGGAAGGCCGCTCCGGTATCCCAATCGTTTCGATTTTTACGCCCGCCGAATTGTAAACCGCCACCGGATTCAACCCCGTGTCGTAGTCCGACAGCGTCCTCGACCCCATAAGCGTCAGATAAATGTTGCCCTCGTTATCTATCGTCATCCCGTCCGAGCTTTCCGCCGCGAATAGCTTCTTGTTCGCCAGCGTCCCGTCGGCATTGACGTTATACACAAACGTCTTGTCCCCGCCGTGGTCCGTTACATACAGCAGCTTCCCGTCCGGCGTACCTATCACCCCGTTCGGCTTGACCATATCGTCAATCACACGCACCACTTTCTTGCGGTCCGTCGAAATATAATAAACGTGCTCGCCGTCCATCTCCATCCCGTCCCTGTTGCCGTACCGCGGGTCCGTAAAGTAGACCCCGCCCTTCGGGTCAATCCACAAATCGTTCAGACTGTTAAACCTTTTACTCTTGTACTTATCAGCCAATACCGTGACCTTGCCATCCGCCCCGATTGACACCAACTGCCGCCTGCCCCCTTCACAGGCTAACATGTTGCCATCCTTATCGAAAAAAAGCCCGTTCGCCCCGCCCGAGTCCTCCCGAAACGTCGACAGCTTGCCATCTAAGGACCACTTGTGAATTCGGTTATTGGGAATATCCGTAAAAAATACATTCCCCTCAGCGTCGGCCGCCGGCCCTTCCGTAAATGCAAAGCCTCCGGCCAATTTCTCCACCTTCGCCCCTTCCGCCACAACACTTCCCGCCTCAGCGGCACACGCCAATGACCCAATCACAGTCAGCAACACCACCAGAATATAATACTTGCTCTTCATTTTTTTCTCCTTTAGCCTAAATAAATCTTCCCAGCTCAAGCCTGTAAGTATAAACTTCAACAACAACCGTGACAACATATTTCTTCAAGACCGTCGTTCCTCGCACGCATAAGGACTCAATAGTATGGCCAAATGCAAAATAAGTAAAATGTCCTCAAACAATATGGTCTTTTCTGTAGCCGCTGCCGGTCTGCTTGTTTGCGCATTTAACATATTGTCCGGCTGCACCGTCGTTTCCCCCACTTCCGCTGACAGCAAGACTTGGACACCGCTCTTTAACGGCCGCGATTTCACCAGCTGGACGATAAAGTGCAAACCCGCCGACCGAAACAAACAATTCTGGCACGTCCAAAACGGCACAATTCTCGCAGACTCCATCGGCCACAAGGACCATGATTATATCTGGCTTCTAACGGATAACCAGTACAGCGACTTCATCCTGCGATTGCGTTTCCAGGCCTACCGCCACAGCCCCGGCAACAGCGGCGTACAAATACGAAGTCGATACGATGACAACGCCGGCTGGCTCGACGGCCCCCAAATCGACATCAATCCCCCCGCTCCATGGAGGACCGGAATGATTTGGGACGAAACCAGAAAAGTCAACCGCTGGCTCTACCCCGACCTGCCAAAAGACAAATGGGTAAACGAATCAATGGCCGACCCCAACCTAATCTTCTATTACAGCGACCAGCCTACTTACTGGAACGACTTGCAAATAACCGCCGTCGGTACGCAGATTTCTGCCGTCTTGAACGGCGTCACTGTCACAAACTATGATGGTGATGGGGTACTCAACGATGCCGTACACAAAAAGCACAACGTCGGCCGCTACGGCCACATCGCCCTGCAAATCCACAAAAACGACCAGTTGAAAATCCGATTCAAAGACATCCTCATTAAAGACCTCTCCAAATAGCCCCCCCGCCCCCACAAACCACGAGTCACCATCCACGATCCACGAACTGTCCGCCCTATCTCACAGCTGCCCCAACCCGCTCACTTCCATTGCGCCTCTACATATCCTGTAAACTTGTTAATCTTTCTCCCCAACTCGTCGTACGCTACCAGCAAATCTTCAATTTGCTTCCCGTCGGCTCCATCTGTGTCTTTTATGAAACTTAAGTGCACTACTGTTTCATCACACGATGCATGCGCGTAGGTCAGAAACCTGATTAAATCCGCCTTGTACCTCCTCCGACCATATCCTTCTACGATACAACTCGTAATAGCCTTCGACGATTTCCTTACCTGTCCTCCCTCTTCATATAGTTCATATTTTGGAAGCCTTAATGACATTTTGTGGACCTTAATTGCAAGCTCATACGACAAAGTGTAGATTTCCAAATCTCTATAGCTTTTCATTGTTTACTAATCCTCAACCGCCAACTCGCAACCCGCAACCCGCAACTCGCAACCCGCGATATTACTATAGGGCCATCTCCTCGTCGCTCTGAATGCTCTTTTCAGCCATTTGCCCGATTCGAATTGCGTCTCGGATGGCGGTCTTGTAATACTCGTTCTTGTTCTCCGCCGTCACCTTCCCGGCACAGACATATCCCGCAAATATCGCTGCCGCACCTCTGAATACCGCCATCTCACTTGGCTGCAGGCTGAAGTAACACTGACCCTGTTTTTTCTCTTCCGCACTCATTCGCGCTCCTTCGTTATTTAACGTCTTTTTCTTCTCCCCCATTTTACACCCTCATCCCTGGTTTCGCCATTCGATTTTTAATCCTCAATCTCCCCCCTGTCATTCCGTGCTTGACACGGAATCGCAAAACCCCGTATTTAGCCCGGTCCTCTGGGCCGGGGTGCATACGCGAGGAACACTTGGTCTTTACCCGCAACTCACAACACCATCGCAATCCACATCACGGTCTCGCAGCGTATAAGGCCCGCCCTTCCCCAAAAACAATCAGGGCCTATACCCGATAAGTATAGGCCCCGATTTGGTGCAAACTGCAAACTCAATCAGCTAAATACTTAGCCTTGCATCAAACACACTACGGCCATGGGTGCCGCTCAAGCCAGTGCTCTGCCATAATCTCATAGTCCAGGAAGTTGATAATATCCATATTGTTGGGGTCAAAAGCACCTGTGGCAAGATTAGGGTCTTCAGAGTCGCAGGGGTCCTTGGGCACCACATTAGCCGGCGAGGTGTTTACGGAGTAAACTTTTGTGCCGAAGCCGGAATCAGCCGCAACCAGGCCCTCGGTCTCATCAAACTTGTACCAGTACACCGGCCAGGCGTTGGGCTCTCCTGTCCCATGAACCAGCATCTCCATGTTGGGCTCGGTCAGAGTCCAGTCGTAGATGCGGACATCATCTATCAAGCCTTCGAACCGTTTGCCATCCGGGTTACTGCGGCCAATGCGGAAATTCGTCACAAAATGTACTAACGCTGCATGCTCAGCCACGTTAGTTGACGAACTCATTACCCCGCCGTCGGGGTGCATATACACGGTCGCTTGGGTTGGCTCTATTGCCACGGCGATGAAAGTCCAGGTCTGATCGGGTATCGTAAGGCTGGTCTTATAACCCCAGTAGTCTCCGTTCCAGCCGTAGCTTGCTTGATTGTCTTTGCCGCCGTCACACATCAATTCGGTAGCCCCACCAGGCGCTTCTCGGCTGGCCACTAGAGAGCAATAACCATCCTGGTCACCATACCGCTTTACCCAGCCCGTTATGGTCATATTGGTTATGCCGTTAAGACGCGGGTCAGTGACGTCGATTCTATCTTGTCCATCAGTGTTGTTAACCTCCAGCGCACCGCCTATATACCCGTCGGTCCAATTTGGATCGCCGACGAAGTCGCTCAAGGTAGCCGGCCGATTCTCTGTCGAGACGTCGCCATCGATTTTCATCCAGTCAACTGCCATTAGCTCGAGGTCTAAGTAATTAGTGTTGCAATCTTCGGTGAAATCGCCTAAGGCATGAATGTTATCTATCCCGGTCACCTCAGGCAAACATCGCGGCGGATACACCCTGATATCGTCAACCCAGATATAACCTGGTCCCGACATCGCCTTGCTCTGTCCTGCCTTGGTATCGCCGCCGATACCGATGGTGAATCTGTCAATGGCCGAAAGTGTCACGCCGCAGGCGTCGAAGATGTTCAGGTCAACGTTCCACTCATACCAGTAGTCAATCCCCATCAGGCTCGGATTCGGGTGCACGACATAGCCGACGTTGCTGCTCGTATCTTCTAATTCAATCCAAGGTGCCGCGCCTTCCCACTGTATGTTACCCTTTCCGTCGTCATATACCACCTGGGCATTGCATGGGTCGCCGCGAACGTACAGGAACAATGCCTTAACGCCGCCGGTTGTCCAGTCAGAGCCGATATCCAGCTCCGTCAGGTCCTGAACGTCGAACCATGAGCCATAGATACCGGAGCCACCGTGGGCCACATTCTCGAATTCCAGCTTCGCCGCTTGGCTGCCGGACTCGCGAATGATATTCACGTCGTTCTCTTGCCAGATTTCTCCGTCACTGCCGTTCACCCAGTAGTCGTCCCATACGTTCCACAGGTCGGTTTGGTTGTTGTACGACTCGAAGTCGTCCACTATGAGGAACGTACCTGCCGTAAAGTTCCAGACGTCGCCGGTGATTATATGGCTGCCGCCACCGCTCTTCTCGTCAATCCGCCAGTAGTAGGTCTCGCCTGCGGTAAGCTGGCCTACAGCATAGCTCTCAGTTCCAACCGTCAGAGTCGTCTTGTATATGCCTGTCGTATCAGTGGTATCTGCATTAGCTACCGCCGTCTCATCGGTACCGAAGTAAACCACGTGGTTCTCTGCCTCAGCGCCTGCTGACCACTCAAGGGACAGACCCAGGAACACCACATCCGTCTCGCCGTCTGCAGGGCTCGGGCTGTGCGCGTGGCCTTCCACCCTGAAGCTCCACACGTCGCCTTCCCACGGAGGCCCGGCAGCAGGTCCGCTGTAGCCGCTGTTGACCTCGGTTATCTTCCAGTAGTAAGTCTCGCCTAACACAAGCGGCCCCGAGGGTGTATAGCTGCACGGGTCTTGAGTCGTCTTGTAGATGCCCGTCGTATCGGTGTTATCTGCATTAGCCACTGCCGTCTCATCGGTCCCGAAGTACACCTCGTGCTGGTCTGCCCATACCCCGGGCTTCCACGAAAGTTGCGGATTCTTGGTGATAAGCTCGGCCCCATCTGCCGGGTTCGGGTCATAGGCAATCGTAGCATAGGACCAGTCCAGCCGAACATTGTCGACGAAGGCATAGGCCTCCTGGGCGAGCGTTGGAGCCGTAAGCTTAACGCCCAGTGTCTTTCCAATACTGCTCGCACCTTCCAGGACAACAAATTTCACCGTCAGGTCATAGTTCCAGTCCGGGCAATGGTCCTCAGAGTCAAGGTCGCTCTCACCGTCGCAGTCCCCAAGGTCCCTCAGTATCCACTGCACGGCGTACGTCTCGCTCGCCAGTTCGATGTGGTTTGCGTCCGGATTGATGACGTTATCAGGGTGAAACAACGACCCCTTAATTGGATTGCCGTCGTCCTCCGGGTCCTCAAGTATCGCATCAAAGGTAAGCGTGTAGCGCCTCCCGGCTGCAATCACAGCATTGGGGTCACCCGAGGTGTTCGTATCCAGAACCTGATACGCATTAGCCCCTGACTGCGCCAGGTAACAATAGACAACATCGGTCCCGCTGCCTGTCTCGGTGGGCCCGGGCCAGCGATGACAATGCGTGGGGGTCGCTCCGCCCGCGTAGGGGCATTGCACGTCCACCCCCACATAGCCCGCCGCATCATCTGCGTTCTCCTTCCAGCCTATGCCAAGCCCTGCGTGACCCAGGACCCTGTTACCGTCGTTATCAAGCTCGAAGCTGGGGTTGTTTACGTCGATTCCGTCGGCCCAGCCCGCGCTGCTAAAACCCAGCACCAAAACAAAAATGATTAAAAAATATGGTTTTTTACACATAATCGTCCTCCTTAAAAAATAAAACAATAAAACATTTCTTTGGCTAAAAGCCAAAACTCCGTTGTTCTCGACAGCCACGGACCCTCGCGCAACGAGCGCGAATAACCTTTGCATTTAAAAACATTTAGTCCGCACCTGCCGAAAGACAACACTCATACACATACCACAACCTCCGAATATACAGTACGAATACCTCATCCAAACATATAAATCAGAGAAACGCCTCTTAGTCGCTCCTCCTTGTCCTCTAACGCCAATCTACTCCATTCCTGACGCTATGTCAATATAATTCTGCTTTTTTTGCCGATTTTTTTTCCTCACCAGGCCTACCCCTGACCCGCACCCGTACTGCCCTTCGTAGCCGGATTCTACATAGTTTCAACGAATTAGAATGGCAAAATAGGCTCCCTAACCCCTAATTATGCCTCCCCACCTTCGCTGCACCCCCTGCACTTCGTAGCGCCCCAAGGCGCGAAGTAGGGGCCCCCTTCCTGCCTTTACCCTTCTTACTCCTTACTTCTCCCTTCTCCCTTCCTCCCCGCTCCCCAGCCACCGTCTGCCACTTGCCGGCCGCCAAACTCCCGGATACCTCAAAACTGTCCCAAAAATCCAGACGTTTCACCCATTTCGCAAACTAATTCCAGCGCCGTCTCACTGCTTTTCGTAAGTTTCGTGTAAATTTTTGTAGGTTTTCAAACTTTGTTGAGCGTTTCCAAATTCCCAACCGCCTTTTTTCGCCCAAAAACAAGGGGCCAATTCCCTTTGCCTTTTCACTTTCTTACACCCACATCTTCTTCAAATTTCTTTATCAAAACCGAATCCTCTTCAGCATCCCACGCCTCCCCGGCCCGCTCCGCCAAATCTCTCTTTCTCTTCCTTCTTCGTTCAGCCCTCTCTAGCGCATTTATAGCCGTAAATAGCGCCCTCACCGTCTCCGCATTCTGATACGGACTCTCAGCCGGATACACTTCCCCCGTATACGGGTTCGTCCCATCCGCCAGAGCCCTCACTATCTCCAACGCCTTACTTACCTCCATAATAATACCCTTTTCTCACTTCACCCTTCGAAAACCTCCCCGCCGGCCCGCCGGCAGTAAACAATACCGCAAATCGAGTAACCAGCGCCCCCAACAGTACATATCCCAATATCACCTGCACCGCTGCCTCGCGAGCGTGCTTTGGCTCACCTGCCCTTGGACTCGCCTAACGCGGTAGAGTTGTCGTTGAGATTTTTCCCCCCTTCACTCTTCACCCTTCACTCTTCACTCTTCTTATTTCTTACTTCATAATTCATAATTCTAAATTCATAATTCCGCTTTAGCGGCATGCCCTGCCCCCATCCTCACCCTGAAAAACCGTCCACTTATAGGTCAGAGCCCCCGGCGGGTCTGGCCTGAGCGCCAAGAAATAGACAGAGCGTCGGCCTACGGAACCGAGACAATCCCGCAAATCACGCCAAAAACAAGGAAAATCAGACGACTTGCTTTATGCTTCGCGTTTGACGTACCGGAGATTAAAGATTATACTTGCTCCTCGCCGAACAATGAGGTATAATCAAAAATAATGCCAGAGAAACGGGAGACAACGCCGCCGCCACTTTTGCTTGCGGTTCTTGTTTGCGACCAAATTATCAGGGACGCTGAGACGGGAAAAGCCAGCATTATAGGCGCTTTTGAAAATATCAATGCCCCGAAGTATCCCGCTCGGCATCCATGGCTTGCTTTCTTCTGTCAACTTACCAATGGCCGGGGTAAAATAAGAATAAGTGTTCGCTTAGTAAACGTTGAAAAGGATGACGAAGTTATCTTTGAAGGTGCAGCTGATTGTCAATTTAGGGATGTCAGAGAAATAGCGAATCTGATATTTAATATTGGTGGAATTGTATTTCCTCAACCTGGGGAGTACAGATTCCAAATTTTGGCAGGAACAGAGTTTCTTGGTGAGCGTAGAATTATTTGTAGCCAGATGAAATTACCTTCAGAACCAGATGGAAATGAGCAAAAAAATGCCTGAATCAATAGCCCAAGGGAATGGGAGTAGAATGAGCGAGGTTTGCTTTCAATTCCCTCTCGCGGTCAAGCCGGTTGCGGAGACTGCTTTCACAGCAGAAGTGGATTTCGACAGCGTGAAACACCTTTATAGTGATAAGCCACTTCGATTTAACCGACCAAAGAAACTGCAGTAGTATCACACGCAGAGAGAATGCCGAAACCAAGTAAACCAAGGCAAAAGCGAAGTGGGCCTATTGTTCTTTCTGGAAGGGTAACACAACAGGGATAGAGAACTTGATTCGGCTGACCGAAATACTCGAAGTGTCAGATTTGCCTTGAGCTCCCACCCCAATCCCCACCCTATTTCCCCCTCTCCGTATTCGATGATTTTTCTTCATTTCCATAAAACACATCGCGCTGTACCATTATTATCTCCGATATCGCTCTTCCAACACCATCCGCTCCTGGAAACAAAGTTGCCGCACACAAATTCAATTTATGAAGGTGTTGTCTTACTTTTCTCTTTGTCTCCGGCGATATGATGATTTTAAATAAATAACCAAATTCTCTGTTGTCTTGCACGGAATCCATTAAGGCATTCCCAATAAGATCAGCGTGGTCACAGAACAACTCATCGCAATAGGTAAAAATGGTCTGTTGTGCGATCATCCGCTCTGACTTTATACTCATATCATAAGTATCTATCTTTGGCTTCGCCTTTGTACATCCAAACTCCACAAACTTTTTTTCGCTACTAAGTATATCTGCCACCTCCTCCTTAGATAGGTCCGCATACTTCTCCATAGCCCTATAAAGTCCATCAACCCAGAAAAGCCATACAGCTCCATCACTGTCCACCGGTTGCCCTGTCGTCGCAAAATACAGCGCCACATTGAAAGATGACGTCCAGTCGAGCATTCGTGTGGGAGCGCTATAGTGTTGCATGAGCCCCAACCACTCCCCTACGTCATTAGGCGCAGGGACTAAATGTTGTCCTAGAAACAAATGGGCCTGTTGCTTAAAGTATTTAATCGAGTCAAATTCCATTCTCAGAGCATGTTCTTTTCGGATCCCTCTAACTAACCGGTACATCTTTGGCTCCAACCTCCACTGGCTATTAGCCTGTCCCCGGAACAAAAT
The DNA here is from genome assembly GCA_964513655.1 of uncultured Pirellulales bacterium. Taxonomy (GTDB): domain Bacteria; phylum Planctomycetota; class Phycisphaerae; order Sedimentisphaerales; family Anaerobacaceae. Next base: position 14,202 of record CAZENQ010000076.1, read on the forward strand.
GGGCTGTTTATATGCATTGAGACTTGCAATGTTAGTTAACGAGTTTACAAACTCAATAAAGGCATACACATTTTTGCCTTCCTTGTAGCTTAAGGAGCACCATGGCTCCGCCTGTGTTGGTTTATGCGTCAAATCAAACTTTTCTTCAAGCGATTTTGCCATCTTTCGACCCGTCAAACCACACGACACCCAAAAACCAACTCCCCGTCAAATCAAAATCCGCAGCTTGTTGCTTACCACCCTAGGTGTTTATCCCACTGCCAACTTTCGCCAATAAATTACCCCAAAGAACAATATTTGTCAAACCCCAAAAAAATCTGCCGAGTCCTCCCATCGGCACCCCCTTGTCCAGAGTCCTCCGGACTCTAAGGGGGCCCCCTCCCGTCAACTCTTTTTAATATTTGCTCTGTATCTTTGCATTTTGATTTTTAATCTTTGATTTTCCTATCCGGCCGCCGATTTTTTAAAAAATTCTTACTTCACCCCTGCCCCGCTTGTCCCAGCGAAGGCTGGGATCCAGTCGTCGTTGTAAGAATACTGCCGGCCGCACCCGGCCTCAACTACCGAGATACGCTTCACGCTTCACGAGATACGAACCAAGGGCC
>CAZENQ010000077.1:0-14769 GCA_964513655.1 uncultured Pirellulales bacterium
GATTCGCTGATTCACCGTCAGACAAACGTATTCGGTAGGTTTTGCCGTTCTTATTGTTTCGACTTTCGATACTTGCCATTATGATTTTCTCCTATGTTTTTTGGGTTTCAATTCCAAATCCAGAGCTTTAATTAATTCCGATACCACTTCTGATCGAGCGTCCGTATTACAGGACAAAAAGTCGTATATCGTTTGGCGTGGTATCTTGCCCTTGAGCATTTCTGATAACCGATTAGGGTTCAGATTCAACTCATTCATACGTTTTATAATTGCTTTTCTAATCATTGTCATATTAGCATTATACGGCATATCGGATACATGTCAAGCCCATAATAAAAAAAATTTATATTTTTTTCAGTTGCTCTATGAACGAGTCCAGATCAGCAATGTCAAACCGAACGGAGCGGTCAATCCTGACTACTGGGATACGTTGTAACTTTTGCAAATCCCAGAGTTTCCGCTCAGAAATGCACAAATATCCCGCAGCCTGCTTGCTGGTCATAAGCTTACTCATTGTTGCCTTATTGCCACCTTTTATGTGGTCTTCATTGATTGTTTGCCGTTCCATTATTTTAATCTTTCTATCCTAACTATTATTTCACTTAAAGCCTGTTTGTCAGCATCTTCTCTGCTCAGTCCGCCGTCATATTCGAGAATAGCCGCCCGTTCCTCAAACTCTATCCGCCAGTCCATAGGTAAATCATCAATGTCAGTCAAGGCCGGACTGTCTAAACTCTTTCCAGCCCGTAAAGCTCTCAGGCGGTCAAGGGCAGAAATCATAACGTTACCTTCTGCGCAAATTGCGCACAATACGCAGAATTCAAATCAGCACCGCAATTTTGCGCATTCTGCGTATTGTGCGCGAGCCATAAGGGATTTATTTTGTATTTTTGGCTGGGTTTTCGACCCGGCCCCTTGTGCTCCTGCAAAACTTCTCTGATGTAGCCATGATTGATAAGTATCTCCAAAGGCTTATCAAGTTCATTGACTTTCTGGATACTGCCACGAAGGGAATTAAACGCCTCACGTCTGGTAAACTCTTGTATTTGTTCAGAGGATACCCAGTCAAGTATTCTCCGTGCCGAATCAATAGCTGGGTCTGCTCCCATTTCAAAAAATGCAGCCTTTGCATGTGGTATCAGGTATTCACCGATTGCGATTGCTCCCAGTATCGTTTCAGCATCTATCTGAGCCTTTGCCGGATTGCCCGAAGTGGCATAAATCAAACTGTGAAAAATACCGGCAATACGACATACAGCACCAACAAGTTTACCTGCCCAGTCTCCCATTGCTGCAAAATCTCCACCAGGGCCAAGATGTTTCTCAACCTGCATTGCAAATCTATCAATTTCTTGCAGAGCATCACTGCCAACAGTTATTATATGAGGACACGGGTTACCATCGGTATCAATGTTAGGCTCAAGCCTAAGTGCATTAAGAATCTTGTCTTGATATGCAGTCGCTATTTTGGAATCAACCGGACAGGGATTGATTTTTCTATGGCCTAAAAGCGATTGAGGCAATGAATAAAGAAACCGCCCCAGCAACCCACGTCCACGAAAGCCTTTTTTAAGCGTAAGCCCTCTTAATACTTCAGGCTGGACAGCAACGCCAATACTAAGAGCGGGCTTGTGTGTGTATCTTGGCGTAAAGTCCTGATTAGCTCGGTTTACCCGAATATCATCACCTGCATGTCCCTTTAGGTAAACTCCAAGATTTGGAGCGCCGCTACTGCTATAACGACCGGCCATAAGGTCAAATACATCGCCTTCGGGACTCAACAACGCGAATCGACCAGCGTTATCGTTTAGCAATAACGCTACGCTCTCAGGTGTTGCATCATCGCCGATATACTGTGGGCTTGTCAGGACTTCCAGTTTGCTCAATTCTTCTAAGAATTCACTTGTTTGCTTTTTGTAGCTTTCTCTGCCCTCTGTTTTCTTTGCTTTGGCAGCCTGCTTTCGGGCATGTTTCAAAGATTCTTCAAGGATAATTCGCTGATTACGATTCTGTTCTATCATCGGTGCTAACCGCTCGGCTTCCAGTCTCTCAAAATGTGCAAGCGGTTCTGTTACTACACTGAAAACACCGCTTTTACGGTTCGCCGGTGGCAGGGCAACAACCGTAAACAGATTAACAGGCTCCCAATGGTCTGCCCGAATGTGAACAACGACCCGTTTCGCCAGCGAAGCACCACTAACAGACAAAACGAGCATCGCCGGTAGATCAACCGGAACCTGATATGATTCTGCTACTGCTTCGCAAAATGCGCACAATACGCACAATTGCCTCGGGAACGCTTCAAGAGGAAATATTGGCAGGTTAAAATGTCCAAGTGGTGCCGGTAATTCCCATTCGCTTTCAGACTCAGGCAGTTTGGTCGTTTCTATCAATTTCAGCAGCTTGCTTTTATCCCCGCCGTTGTCCAGCCAATCAGAAACATCTCCCTTTTCCGGCAGTCCAGGCAGCTCAATTATCCTTGCCTTGACTCCTACACCGGCAAGGCTTCCAGTCACTTCTCTGGAGTGCTTTCTGCCGGCATCATCGTTGTCGGGTATGATAGCTACCCTGGAGCGGTCATTCAGAAATTCACTGTACTTATCGTCCCACTTACCAGCACCCATCGGACAGGTTGTCGCTGTCAGACCTTCATCGTAAAGCCTGTCAACGTCCTTTTCGCCCTCTACAATGAAAACCCAATCGTCTGGTCTTGCTTGTAGCAGTTCCGGTAATCGATATAAAACCCGCCTGACCCCTTCAAGATTCCATATCCAGCCATTACCATCCGGACGCCGCTGTTTGAACTCTTTAGGCTCTTCTCGAACCGCCTGATAGAGTAACTCCCCAGATTCATCCATGTAATCGTAGGTCGCTACAATTCTCTTTTCAACATCCACCGGTCGCATCTTCTCTTTACCTGGCATAATTATCCCCCTGGCTTGACTTTTTCGATTCTGCACTGAAACTAAGCCCCTCAGAGGTGTTTTTAGAGCGGCATTTCGGCTTATCACGGTAAGGACGATACGGCCAAAGTGCGCATTCAAGCGAAGTGCACAACCTTACCTCTTCCCGCTGATACATTACACACTGAACACAAAAGCTGTTGACCGCCGCTCTCAGGCTCTTGCCAGTAACCGCCTTGTCGTAAGTAGCGCGGTAAATCCTCGGCATGTCGGCCCTGCGCTCTGCTATCTTCTGTTTGCGCTCAGGGCTTGACAGTGTGGAGTGACCTTGGTTATAATGTATTTGTGGCATTTTTCCCCCCTCCTATGGCCAGTCGTATCCCTCTGCAATTAAGCGGCTGGCCGTTTTTCTTGCCGTTCCTTGGTTTTTCTCTTGACGGAGCCGGACACTTGCGCTTGAAATGGCGTTGATTCGATTGTCCCTTAAAACGCTGGCTACCTCCTTCGGGTGTGGGCAGGTAGCCGCTTGAAGAGAGCCATCGTCTCCCCGGCGGTGGCTTTCCCCTTTTCTCGTTCTTGCCTATTGACTGGTAGAGGTATCTGTTGCTATAATGGCGTTGGAGTATTCTTCCACAACTTACTACTCCAAGGGCGCCCAACGCACCGCTAATGCTTCCGGCGCCCTTCTTTCTTTCTTTCTTTCTGTTACTCATTTCTTCGCCCCCTTCCTTGCCTCAAACACCTGCATATCGCAGTTGCAGTCCAAGAACAGGCTGATGTCAGATAGCTTCCACCTGATTGAGCTGCCAACAGATACGGGCTTCGGCAGGGCCTGCGATGACCTATAACGCCATACGCTCCTGACGGAAGTTGAGAGCATCTTTGCCAGCGCCTTTGCACTGAGTAGTTGGGGGTTTTGATTTGATTCTTGATTACTCATTTTGAACTCCTTATCTGAATACCATACAATCCCTGCTTAATTGCCTTGATTTGCTCTTCACTGAATAACCGAATAATGCCGACCCTTGAAGCAGGCTTGAGCCGGTATTTTCGAATGATGTAAGTTACCCGCTGAGGCGGTTCGCCGAGCTGGTCAGCTATCTGGCTTGCCGTGTAGAGATTCGTATCTGCCATTTCTAACTCCTGTATTAGAAAAACTATTCTCTCTTTACCCTAAGAGGCATAAACAACCACATGAGCAACCGCTTAAAATCAGAAGGTGATATAAACCTCTGAAGTGAGAGGAGTTAGGAAATTTCAAGAAAATGTTTAAAAGTTGAATTAGGGGTTGATACTCAAATGCTCTGACCGTAGGAGGTAATCAGATAAGTGGTTGGCCCCGTTTATCGGTAGGAATTTTTTGTGCTTTGCCGTGGTCTATAGAACGCGCCTGTTTAGCTTTTACCTTCGCCTCTGCTTGCCCAAGAAGCTTATATACGTTCTGCGCGGTACACCGCATCTCAATGGCGGCTTGTTGAGGTGTCTTCCCCCCGACATGAACCAGTGTATACGCCTCTTGTTGTCTTGGTGTCAATTCAGACGAAACTCTGCGCTTCATCTTTCCCGATTTTTCCCTGGCCTTCCCAGTTTTACCCACTTTGAGCAGTTTTTGTATATCTCGGTGTTCACATCTCGCAACCATACTTATCAAACAGTTGTCCGGGAGCATACCTTTCCGTACCAACGATATGCTTTGCTTAAGCTTGGCGTCCATGACCCCGCTAACTTGGCATGCATGACGACGATGAAGGTCAAATAGGCCCTGTAGGGCGACTTCGCAAGTTTGCCCGGTCATATACCTCGCAGCTTGATGCACATCGGACGAAAATTTCTGGACAAAACCATCAATCGTCATGGTCTCAAGCTTGCTGGCAAAACCAACAAAACCAGCTGCCATTGCTCTATCGTATACACTACCTAACTTATCTGTGAAGATGTTGAGGGCATAAAGCCACTCGGGGTCATACTCTTTGCATTCGCTCGCCAGGGTCGCAAAACGCCTATCTATACACTGTGAACAGGTCCCACAATGGTTCTGCGGGCTTCGGTAGACCGATTTCGCACAGCTTCTTGTTTCACGAATCTGTGGCTCGTGATGTAGTTCTTTGAGGCGGAGACAGACTTCTGTTTTTGTCTTAAGAAAGTATGGGTTTTCTAAATGGAAATCAGAGTTTGTCACTTCCGAGATAAGACTTGATAGCAATTGCAAAAACTTAGGATGTGTCACCCGTGTCGAACGGGCTTGAAGCGTCTGGCCGTCAAAAGGAAGCTTGCAACTGACAATACCGTTCTCATACAACTTAACTCGGTTTAGACCAAACATTTTCGCCACAATCGTCCCTAACGCAGCGTACAGAAATGAACGGCTTCGTTGACTCGTGTCTTTTGTTAGTCGTCTGTCCTTGTTGATTGTCACAGGTACGTGGAGTGGTTTAAGGCCAGCAGTACATAGACTTACAACGTATTCGTGTAGCTTTTTCTGAAGACCAGTCATTTTTCGGTTGGACTGATGGCTTACGAGAACAGGGTGCTTGTTACCGCCCACCACTTCGTCTATGGCCCCTGTGAATGAATCCACACCGCCCGAAAACAATACTACTTCATCATAATCATATTGAGGCTCACCAACTGTGCTATAAGTTAGAAACTCCGAAAATTCACCTAAGGGTTGCCGAGTAAAACAAAACTGACAAACGTCCCCCGAAGCAAATGATAACGCCTCTGCCAAAAGTCCGCTGACCTCCGGGTCAGACCAGACTTCGTACTCTCTAACAGGTATCGCAAAATGAAGACAGCGAACCCATTTCTCACCGTACTCAAATTGCCTCGTCCCACCTCGCGATACTACCTGGTCGGCAACATAAACGTAGGTTGCAATCTCCAAAAGGTCGCGCATTACGGTGGGGAGGTCCTGCACCATCTTCTCTGTTATAGCATCGACATCAAGGCTTATTTTTCCTCTACCTTTGCCCACTTCAAGCTTGTGGACTATTGCATCCTCAGGCCCGACTTCTTGGGCTCCGCCGCAAAGGATAAGATGTGGTTTAGGCATTGATTCCGCTCCTCCGCTGCAATTCACTTTTTATCTTCTTGAAAGCGGCAGGGACGAACTTTGTCCGTACGTTCTCGACTGTGATACCTTCCTTGAAATCGGTCGCAGAAGGCCAACACCCTGAAAACTCTTTCACTATCCCAGTAGTTTGGTGGCAATGAAGAGCCAGAGCGTTTTTGAAACCCTCACACGCGCCGACTGACTCAAACTGCTTGGCCGGGCCGATGTGATTCGGAAGCTCACGGCTCAAATGATAGTCCAAGAAACGGTACAGGAATTTACCGAAAAAATTCTGCCCTACGACACCAAATCGCTCAGGCGTTGCGTATCTTTTGAGTACCGCCTGCGTATCGTCAAGAGCAACGCCAAACAATCGCCCGGTTTCCTGATGACAAAGGTCGGTAAGAGCCTCTACGGCTGAGAATCTGGCCATTTCAGCCAAGTCACTTCGGTGGCCAGCCCTCCTCAGACCCCTATCCAGAGCCTCATCAAAGCCTCCTACAAGGTCAAGCAGGGACGCCTCCGGCGAAAGGCGTATACCCAAGTCGGCAAGTCTTTCTCTGAAGTTCTCTATTCGAGAAGACCACACTGTATCCATAAGTCGAAAGATGACTTGTGCAACGCCCTGGTCCTTCTTGGCAAGCTCCAAACCCCGCTGCGCGGCCTGGCTGGTAGCGTCAGCAACGCTGGTGGGGTCATCGGTTTCCTTAAGAATCGCTACTACCTTCCGCCAGTTCCTCGTAGCAGGCCACTGCTGTAACCTATCGTGTCCCATCGTTCCAATTCCTCCCTTATTTTATTGGCCAGCCGCTGTGACGACTTTTTCTTCTAGACGCAGGTCAATCCTCTTCAAGATCTTTCCTAATTCCTCGTCGATTCTATGTTTAGTTAAGACACTAAAATCTAAAGAATTGAGATTATGTTTCTTGTAGTAGTTCTTTACTCTATTCATCATTCTAAGTCTGCGTTGCCACGTCGGAGACGTTTCTATTGCTTCTAATTGTGGTGGCCTTCCCATGTGAAAGAACTTAAATGTGTTATGAATTGCGCTCCACTTTTCCATCCGCTTGTCATATGTGAGACCCTTGTCTCTTGCATATCGTATCGAAATATTGTGCTGTCTGACTCCTTTCCGAAAATCTCTAATCTTCTGGTCAGTCCAACCAGATTTTTCATGAATATAATAATCGTCTCCTGTTTGGCCAGTCCGGAATTTGGTAGGGTCGTATCTGTCCTGCACAGAGTCTAAAGGCCTAAATCTACAATCCGTGATCTGTACTCCCCACTTCTCGCAGTAACGTAGCTTTCTCACCATATCTTTGTAAGATATATCATAGTTGTATATCATGAACACCGATATGTCTTTGGGATTGTATCCAGCCTTGGTTAGGTAGCTTAGCTGCCTCTTAATTGCTGGGGCGTCAGAAAGCGAATTGTCCCAAGCTATCTTTACATTTTGGAACCGTGCCTCCTTCAACAGTTGAGCCAATTCTGGACTCTTTTCGAGTATCCGACCATCAAAGCCGCTTTGGGACTCGAACATAAAGGCTCGGTTATTAACTCTCAAACCACCCAATTCTACAAGAATTTCTTTAATGTGCTTGTTTGCTAGGAAATTATTATCGAAAAATATGACCCTGTGCTTACCAATAGTCTTAATCTCTTTCACCAGCTCGCTTGGCGTTTTATCACGTCTTTCAGGTTCAATTTTCCATACACCACAAAACTTACACCTCCGTACGCAGCCCCTCATTGCATGAGTAACATGGTGGTCGACACTACCTTTTAGCAATGTGCAATCAGGGTAGTATTTCTCAGCGCTTTTGTGTAGGCCCACATGGCATTTTGCCCTATAAACTTTTAGCTTATTTTGGAAATACTTCTTATTGTGGTGTAGCGTTGCATAAATCCCGCCAACAATTATTTTAGCCTCTGGGAAAAGACCCCGGTAATGTTCGACTGCCTCCCAAACATACCTGGACCAGTAGGTAAATATCGATGTGACTAAAATTAACGACGGTTCAAAAGAGCGAAATCTGTTTTTTGGATGATTACCCCTAACTAATTTAACCTTGTAATGACGCGATCTATAGTATGCCCCAAGCTTCAGCAATCCAACAGGGACAAAATTCTTGTGAATGCTGTTTGCCTTATTTCTGCTTTTGGAAGGATAGGGGAAATCAGGTTCAACCAGCAATATCTTACTTATCTTCGGCATGTTTCTTGGGTTCAAGGCTTCCATACGCTTCCTGCATGTGCTTCTCAAATTGCTTCCAAAAACTGCCAAATTCAACAGAGGCTATTTTTTCTGTCAACAACTTTATTCCTGCGTGAGCATATTCTTCCGCTATTCTATAAACGCTAGCTTTGTCCGACAGTATACCGACATCATCCTCATCATGCAGAGCCACGGCATTTATTAAAGCTTCATCCTCCATCTTTAGGTCCTTTTTGAGGAAGAAGCCATCTCTGCTCTTTAAGGGCACACGCATTCCATTGCTAAAGCCAAATGCCACCGCAAAAAGGAACTGCTCCTTACGGTTCTTTTCCTGAAAAAGTGACACTTCTTCTGAAATCTTCTCGTACAACTCTCTGTCTTTAGGATCGATATTCAGTCTGTCGGGAACACTCGCCATTTCTTAATACGCCTCCAACATGAGTTCTTTTTCATCGGGCGATAAGAACAGTCGTATTGCGTTACTGGTGTCGTCCTCTAATACATCTCTCACATCGCTTGCGTAATCTTCTGGGGTCAATAACAGAATTATTTGCCGTTCGTCGCTGATCTGAGAAAATATCTTGGAAATGAATTCTCTCGGAGGACCAGACACCATCGCAAAGGGTCTGTCAACAATAATCGCCGAGTCGAAACCAGATATATTATGTAACGCCAAGCTGAACGACAAAGCTAGAACTTCTCTTTCCCCTCCGGACAAAGTGCCCAGACAGTCATACCCCATAGAATGAACAGGGCTAACTGTATAGTCATTCTTTATCATGACGTTCCTATAAGTTTCTTTCTTCCAGTGCAATTCGAAGAACTTTTCTTCCGTTTCTTTTTCAATCTTTCTTCGCATCGATTCCATAATTTCTTGATGAGATCTTTCAAGAACATCTATGCCTCTCTTAGCAAAAACGATATCGTTCTTAAGATCAGCTAACTTAGTTTCTTTTTTGATCTCATCATCTAACCGTTTTCTTAGTTCATCAATTTTCCCTTCGCTGTTAATTTTGATTTCTTCCAGCACTCCAAGTCTTTTCTGGTTGATTTCAAGCAGTTCTTCAAACTTCCTAAGCTCATTAGCCCAATTACGTATTTTTATCATATCGTAGCCAGCAATTTGCTTGTCGATTTGCTCAATTCGGTCGGTAATGCGTTTCAGAACCCCTTCCACGATTCGAATTTGCTCGGTCGTCCTGCGATTCTGGTCCAAATACGACTTTGCCGCGTCCTTAGCAGAGTCAAGATAGCTCTCCATTCTCGTCAATTCCTGAGATGTGTCACGGGATAAACTAATCCTTTCGATAAGCTTTTTTATCGCTCCTTCTTCAGAGCTTCCACTTCCGATTTCTCTCTCACATATGCACTTCCCCTCCATAAGTATTTTTTTCAAAAGATTCTTGTCTATCGTGGGAGGGATTTCCCCCTTATCGTGTTTTTCTCGTATGATATCTCTTGCTTTTTCTATCGCGGGGAAGAGCATAATGTCTATGCCTAACAGAAACAAAATCTCCTGTTTCGCTCCGATTGCCCTCTGGTAGAGTTCCTGCTGTGTCTTATACTCGGCTCTCAATGTATCCTTTTCTTTTTGGAGTTCTTCTACTTCAGGCATGCCTCTGAGATTGTCATCAAGCTTCTTAATCTCTGCTTTAGCCGTTTTTACTTGGCTCTGACATTGATTAATTTCTTCTAACTTGCTGTTTAAATCCTCTTCCAGTCTTTCAAGTTCTTTTCTTGTCTTCTCGATTTCTGGGTCTGTCTTTCCTGCATCTTTGTGAAGGTCGCTTATGACTTTTTGCATATGGGTCTGCGTTCGGTCCAACAGTTCCACCTGAGAGATTTGATAGATTGCATTCCGAATGTTTTGTCCCGTAGCTTCCCTGAAATATTTATCTAATCGTTCCCCGTCAAAGAAAAAGAAGTCTTTAATTCCATATGGCACGAAAAGGTGCACCTTTTCGGTGGCCTCTTTTTTACCCTCCTCATCTTGGAATATCTTACTATTTCCACTCTCATCCAAGAGAACGGCTTTGAACACTTGTCTAGTTGGCCTGCAAGTACTCTCCACTCCTATCGAACCTTTACCAATCTTAAAGTACTGGTCCCTTATAAAGGTTATGTGTTTCCCTCCAGATTCAGCGTTTATCTCCACGGTCATTCTGTATTCATTGCCTTGGCTAGCGTCTCTCAAAATTTTTGTGTTCAGTTGAGGTAATTTTTTGCTATCTTCCCTGGAAAGAAATGGTTCTTCACCGTACAGACACCAGTTGACTGCGTTCAGAAGGTTGCTTTTACCAACACCCATTACCCCAATGATTATGTGCAAGTCCTTTTTGCTCTGAACACGATTGAGACTTACTTCGACATCCTTGAATTGTCGGTAGTTCTTAAGCTTTAAGCTCTTGATTCTCATTGTCCTTGGCCCACTTTTTCGAATATCCCCTTATCTTCTTTTTGTAGTGCTCCTTGAACCACCATTGAGTTGGGTGTTCAAGTTCTTCAAACAGCATTTCTTTTATAAATTGTTGTAGTACAGGATCGTCAGCAGTCTTTTCGCTAACAGCTTTGAGAATCTGTCTGTTTATTGATGGTCCGTTCATATCGCTTACCCGTAAAGCTTTTCGCGAAGATCATATATCTGAGAAAAAGCGGTTACATTATTGACCGCAATTTTCGCGATCTCCTGATAACGCTCTATCTCTTTAGCAAAAATATTATACTCAATTTTTTTTAGTTCGGAAGGGAGATTGTCTAATGAGGGAACCACAATTACATCATAAATCACAGCAACTTTCTTGCCTGAGTACCTTCTTATCACTCTGCCAATCCTCTGAATGTACTCTCTTGGATTACCACTACTTGCCAATAATACGGCAGTCCTCGCTTGTGGAACATCGACTCCTTCATCCAGACATCTCATTGCAACCAGCACTTGATATTCAGTATCGGCGAATCTATTAAGGAGGAACTCTCTTTCAGATAAACCATTGTATTGGGCATCGGGTTGTGCGCTTTCATCCATAGTAAACCGATGTGCAAAGATATTGCGTTCATTGACTATCTTCATAACCTGATCTATTTGTTCAGGGGCGGAGTATATTATGGTCCATCTAATGTCGTGTCCTTCTGAATCCAGAATTCTTTCCAGGGCTTGATATTTTGCAGACGCGTTCTTTATTACGTTAGCCCTAATAAATCTGAGAATATTAACTTGCTTATCATGTTCCATATCGCCTCTGGAACTACCTATTCTGGAGACTATAGACTTGGTAAGACTTACGTACCTATCAAGTTCTTCCTCCTCAAGTGAAATAAAGACAGGAAGATATTTGTAGGGAGTAAGATACGTCTGATTCGTTTCAGGGTTAACAGTGTTTATTGCCTGCTCCAGACTGAACTCGAAAACAACGTCTTGAAAGTAGTCATAAATGACTTTTGTTCCAAGGTCATCAAACCACCTCTTAGGTGTTGCGCTAAGAGCAAGTCGGAAGTCGTATAGTTCCAACAATCCTAATTTAGTTTTTTCCGCTCCTAATCTATGAACTTCATCAGCCAGCAAGATTATTGGGAAGCTTTTCTTGTTTTTTTCTATGATTCTTTCGAAGTCTATCGAAGAAAAAGTATTATGTGTGGCTAAAATCGCCATGTTGTCCAGATGTCCCAGAGTCACATCGACCAGACCATCAGCCAGTTCGTCTCTCCACGTCCTATTCGAGCTATCTGCGACTAGCAGTCGGTCAAATACTAGTCCAAACTTCGCGATTTCCTTTTGCCACTGTTGGCTAAGATGTCCGTAAGGTGTGGTAATAATAACGACCACCTTTTTTTCTTTTTCTAATAGATGTTTCACACAACCCAAAGCAGTAAAAGTCTTGCCAGTACCTGTTGCCATTTCGAAAATGCCTTTACAGGCACTTTCGATCCAGTTGCCTATTGCTTTGCGCTGATAATCTCTCAGCTTTATATTTTTAGTTCTTTTCCCTTTTCCGTAACTCTTCGAGTGTTCCCGCAGTAATTCTTCGGTAGCACTCTGGGATAGTCTTTTGAACTCCTCATCAGTACGAGGAGCATTCCGGATTAGTCCCTGCTTAAATGCATCCGATACATTATAAACTCTCACCCTCTTGCCCCTATCTCCCCATAACCTCCCAAATCTCTCTATGTCAGGCAATAAGTGCTCCTTGTCTCCGTCTTTCCAACTGCAGAAGACATGAAACTGCTCATCATTATGAAGCCAACCTTTCAACGTCTCATTGTCAGAACCACTGAAGGAAACTACGTTATCTTGCGCATCTTTAAGTATTCCTGTTTTCTGGTGTTCGATTCCATTCTTCACAACTGCAATCTTAATTTCCAAAAGGTCGTTCTTAAGCATCCACCCCAACATGGCTATGTGGTCCTTCTTTAACTCATCTTCCAGGTTGTCTATCTCTATCAGCAGCTCTTTTTCCTTTTCGCGCAGGGCTTCTTTTATTGCCTCTTGGTCTTCCAGGGAAAGCACCACATTCGCGATTAGCCGGATTCGTCCCCCATTTTTAACAAAGTCCGCTATTCCTCTTGCTGCAATGGCTAAGGCGTTCGAAGAAAAATATCCAGCTATTCGGTCGTATTTTATCGACTTAGACAAGACGGGCAGGTAGAACTCCTCGAGAAGATTGTCCTCATCCGAATAATAAACAGGCTTTAATTCAATATCCTTCAGCGCCACAACGATCCAGTTCCTCAGAAAAATGCATCGCAGCCGCGTTTAGAGTACAGCTTCACAACGAGCCCTCCCACCTTCTCTTTTGTTAGCTCATCTAAACCCGCAACCGCCATTTTCTCTGCCATTTCGTTATTTCCCCAGTGCTTCCACGAAACGTAAATTTTGGCCAAATACTACCACCGGAAGCCAGATAAAGCAAGTGGATTTTAGACGACCAAACATGCCAAACAAAGCCAATAAATGCCCTGATACCGTCCAAACAGAACGGCAAATCCTATCAATTCCTCTTTTGTTCAAAAACGTGGAAAACTCCCTTTTTTATAGTGTCCAAAAACTCATTTTTACTGCAAAATCGCACTTCCTGCTCTTTCTATAGTGTTCAAAAACTTCCTCGCGCGCGCGTGCGCGCGTAAGGACTCTAAAAACTCCGGAAACCCCCCTTAGCTTTTTAGACGCTCAAAATATTCCCCGAAGGCCCCCATTGTGTAAAATCCTTCACAACTTTTTACTACAAAAACCGCTCTAAAGCCCTGTTAAACAGGCAATCAGGCAGATTCTTGGTTTTCACTACCACTTGACTTATTAAGATACATTTACCATGCGGTCAAGGGAATTAGAGCTTGTCATATTAATCAGAATTTCCCCGGTTAGCATAGGGGGAGTCTGGCTGCCCGGTCGAAGCTACTGTTGTTTTGCGTTAGGTGCGTAGCGACCCCCTGAGAGGCCTTCTGTGGCGCCAGATTTGATTCTGTGAAGCGGTTGGAAGGAATTAGCCCATTGTTCCGAGATTGCCCTTCTGGAAGGCTTCGGCAATAGCCAGCGGCACCTTCGCCTCATTTTCTACAACGAGCGCCCTCATTTCCTGCTCTCGCGCCACAGCCATTGCGCGGCGTTTTTCGGCCTCCGCCTTTGCCCTTCGCATATCGGCCTCGGCCTGGGCAGCCTGGAGTTGGGCCCCGACGTTCTCACCTACATCGACGTCGGCAATATCAATAGAGAGAATCTCATAAGCGGTTCCGGCGTCGAGGCCCTTTGACAAGACCGACTTGGAGATATCGTCAGGATTCTCCAGAACGGATTTGTATGTTATGGCGCTGCCGATAGTGGTGACAATACCTTCACCGACACGGGCGATGATTGTCTCCTGAGTCGCGCCGCCAATCAGCCGTTCTATATTGGCGCGGACCGTTACGCGGGCCTTTGCCTTCAACTGAATACCATCCTGCGCAACGGCGTCGATAGTACCTCGGGTCTTTTCCGGGTCTGGGCAATCGATAACCTTTGGATTCACGCTTGTTTGCACGGCCTCGAGGATGTCACGACCGGCCAGGTCGATTGCGGTGGCTGTTTTCAATGTAAGTTCGATATTTGCCCGGTTGGCGGCAATAAGTGCACGGATGACATTCGGAACCTGCCCCCCTGCCAGATAGTGGCTCTCCAAATCCCGGGTAGTGAGGGTCAGACCCGCTTGTACGGCCGTTATTTTGCTGAGGACTATGGTCCTGGTGTCGACCTTCCTGAGCCACATACCAATAAGATCGGAGAATTTAACATCTGCACGGGATAGTCTGGCCTGCAGCCACAATCTGAAGAACTTCAAGAACAGCAGGAAGAAGACCACTGCTAGAAGTACAAGAATGACCAGAACCGCCGTTCCGACAACTCGTACGGGATTAGTCGCCACCAGAACTATGTTTGTTAAGTTATACATATTTATTCCCTTGCATTAGCTTTGTTCTATTACCTGACATTTCCCATATTAAACGCTTAGCTACGCCGCTAAGCCTAATTTCCATTAGAATATCAAACCTATCTCGGAAAGTCAAGATTTTCGACTTCATTTCGAGGATATTTCAGCCACAATAATCGCAAAAATAAGAATTTGGCA
>CAZENQ010000078.1:0-14764 GCA_964513655.1 uncultured Pirellulales bacterium
TTGAATAAGGACTCGGGCCAAGCTCGGTAATACGGTCGATAAAGCTGTTCATAGTGCTGGCAAACTTCTCGGCTTCTCCGGCGGAGATCCACGCCAGTTCCAGACGTTCCGGATTTAGTCCAAACTGGCCCAACAAGGAACGCAGCAGAGCTACTCGTCGTCTTGTGCGATAGTTACCGCCGATATAATGGCAGTCACCCGGGTGACAGCCGGCCACCATCACACCGTCGGCACCGAGTCTGAAGGCTTCCATAATCCATTCGGGATCAACGCGTGCGCTACACAGAGTTCTTATTACACGAAAATAGGGTTTAATCTGGTATCTACTTATCCCCGCCAGGTCACCGCCTGCATAGGCACACCAATTACAACAAAAAACAACAATTTTTGGTTTGAACGCATCTTCCATAGTCATACCTAATCTTCCAAGGCAGCTCTTATCATTGCCAGCATTTGTTCATTCTTAAACCCTTTCTGCTCCATGGCGCCACTTGGGCAGGCGGCCACGCAGCCGCCGCAGCCCTTGCACATTGCCTCATTAAGCTGCACTACCTTTTCGTCCTCACCACCGCCCTTGCGAGGTACAACTTCCAAAGCATTATATTCACATACCGGAACGCAGATGCCGCAGCCGTCGCAAAGGTCTTCATTGACGGCGGCTATGGTCGGTTCGGCTTCATATTTGTCTTTAGAAATAATGGTACAGGCCTTTGCGGCGGCAGCCTCGGCCTGAGCTATTGTTTCGGGAATAGATTTCGGACTGTGCGCAACACCGGCGACGAAGATTCCTTCAGTGGCAAATTCAACAGGACGAAGCTTGACATGCGCTTCGAGGAAAAATCCATCTTCGTTTGTAGGGATCTTTAACATCTGTGCGAGTTTTGTGCCATCGGGGTTTGCATCAATTCTTGTACTCAAGACAAGCAGGTCGGGACGCAGTACTAATTCGCGCTGTAACAGCGGCTCACAAACTGTCACCTTCAGCCCGCGACCGTTGTTTACAGCCGGTTTATCGTCCAGGTCATATCTTATGAACACGACACCTTTGTCCCGGGCCGCCTGGAAGTATTCTTCATTAAATCCGTAGGTTCTTACATCGCGATACAGTATGTAAACTTCGGTTTCCGGAGAAATCTCCTTGACTTTAAGTGCGTTTTTGACAGCGGTGGTACAGCAGACTCTGCTGCAATACATGTGACCTTCCTCGCGCGAGCCGACACATTGAACCATAACGACGGTTTTTAATTTCCCCGGAAGTTGACCTTTCGAGAGTAAATCTTCAATCTCAAGTTGAGTCATAACGCGGTTGTCCTGCCCATAGAGATATTCATCCGGTTTGTGCTCGTTTCCACCGGTAGCAACTATGACGACGCCATGCTTGATCTTTGTTAGTTTGGACTTTGTCTTTAGTGTGCTTTCGAAGTTGCCGATGAATCCTTCTATGCTCTCCAGCTTGGCCCCGGTATAGACGGTGATGTTTTGATGTTTTTGCACGTGCTCGCTTAGGTGATTCAGATATGCCTGGACATCCGGCTCATCGAAGGTGTACCGCAGATTGTTCAGGTTCCCTCCAAGCCGCTTTTCGCGCTCGACCAACGCAACCTCAAAGCCCTGATCGGCAATTGCCAGCGCCGCCGTCATACCAGCCAATCCACCGCCTATCACAAGGGCTGAGGCAGTAACGTCCAGCTCAGCCGCAGCTAAAGCTTCCACGAGGGAGACCTTGGCTACGGCCATACGGACAAGGGCCTTGGCCTTTTCTGTGGCTTCGTCAGGCTGATTCATGTGAATCCACGAGCACTGATCACGGATATTGGCCATCTCGAACAAGTGAGCATTCAGACCTG
Source organism: uncultured Pirellulales bacterium (assembly GCA_964513655.1). Classification (GTDB taxonomy): domain Bacteria; phylum Planctomycetota; class Phycisphaerae; order Sedimentisphaerales; family Anaerobacaceae. Next base: position 1,848 of record CAZENQ010000078.1, read on the forward strand.
CTTCTCGCAGGGTCTGCTGGAAGAGCGGCTCGTGTGTGCGGGGCGAACAGGATGCTACTACCACTCGATTCAGATTGTGCTCAAGGATCATCTCCCCAATATGGTCCTGAGTATCCTGTGAGCAAGTGTAGAGATTATCTTCAGTGTAAACGACATTCGGCAGGGTTCCGGCATATTCAACCACACTAGGTACACGCACAACAGAACCGATATTTATACCACACTGACATACGAAAACGCCTATCCGGGGCTCATCGCTGGTGACATCCCGTTCGGGTGGAAACTCGCGTTCAACAGTTAAAGTGCCTCTAACATCGGCCAGAAGCTGGGAGGCTTTGCCAGCTGAGCCGCTGGCCTGGGTTACTGTTTCAGGGATATCTTTTGGGCCGGAGGCGGCGCCGGCAACGAAAACACCAGGCCGTGAACTCTCCAACGGGTTGGAAGACTTGGTTGCGATAAAGCCGTTTGCATCAAGCCGGACCCCCAGTTTGTTCGCTAACTGCCTCGATTTCTCGGAAGGCTCCAGTCCAACGGACAATACGACCATATCGAAATCGTCTTCATCGACACAGCCGGATTCAGATGCGTACTGAACGGTGAGTTGGCCGTCACCATTTGTTCGATATACGTCACTTACTCGTGCACGTGTAAAGCGAACTCCGTATTCAGACTTTGCCCGCTCATAGTATTTATCAAAATCTTTGCCGAAGGCGCGCATATCCATAAAGAAGACTGTTACATCGACGTCTTTTAGATGCTCTTTGGCGATGACGGCCTCTTTGATGGCGTACATACAGCAGACGGATGAGCAGTAGGCATTTCGGCAAGAAATGTCACGTGAGCCAACACATTGGAGAAACGCAATCTTTTTGGGTTTCTTTCCGTCGGATGGTCTTTGGACATGGCCGGCAAAGGGACCCGACGCCGAGAGGATCCTTTCAAACTGAATGCTGCTGACCACGTCAGGATAACGGCTATAACCAAAGTCGTATTTCAATTGGCCCAGGAATTCTTCAAAGCCTGGTACAACCACGACTGCGCCAACATCAATCTGCTCAATTGTGTCCTGCTGCTGGTGACAGATGGCTTCGGCTTTACAGACGGTTACGCATTGCAAGCACTCGGAGCAAATACTGCAGTGCAGGCAGCGTTTTGCCTCCTCGATGGCCTGCTCTTCTGTGTAACCGCGCTCGACTTCGTCAAAACCCTTAATCCTTTCATCCACAGGCAACATGGGCATAGGTACTCTTGGCTCGTGGGGGTGATGAGCTTGCGGTATGGGAGCTAAATCCTTTCGCGTAAGTTTAGGTTTTATGTCGTCACGGCCTTCGTACAGGTCCTCGCCATTCAGGAATCTATCGATGGAGGCAGCCGCTCTGTGGCCCGCAACAATCGCGTTTACCGCGACGTCTGGTCCTGTTACAACATCTCCGCCGGCAAAAATGCGTTTGACATTAGTTGCCAACGTGTCCGGGTCAACGGAAATGAATCCCGCCCTCGTTTCAAGCAGTCCATCAGCCGCCTTTAACAATTCCCAATCGACAGCCTGACCTATCGCCACCACGACCGAGTCGGCCGACATGATGCGTTCAGAGCCGGGTCTTACAACTGGACTGAATCTACCTTCTTTATTAAAGACAGATAGACACTCTCGGAACTCAACACCAGCGGCGTGGCCGTCCCGGGCGACTATGCGTTTGGGTGAAAGTCTGTTGTGGATTGTGACTCCTTCTTCCTTTGCAGCCCGTACCTCCTCCGGAGAGGCAAACATCTCGTCCGGGGCCTCAAGGCAAGCCAAGTGGACATCTCTTACACCCAAACGAATCACTGTACGGGCCACGTCGACAGCTACATTACCACCACCAATGACTATAACCCTTTCGCCCAGCTCGACGGGCTCGCCCAGACTCGCTGCACGCAACAGGTCTGTAAAACCACGGACACCTTCCAGTTCCGTGCCGGCTACCGGAACCAGACCGGTTTCTGTAACCTGAACCGCTTTAAGGTCAGTCAAAACAGATATGTCCGCCTCCTGACTTATTGCCGGAATTACAATGTCCGCCTCGACTATGAATTTTGAATCTTTGATTGGAGTGGGTTTTCGACGCCCGGTCTCGTCAGGCTCCCCGAGGGCCATTCGAACACATTCCAGCGCAGCCACTCGCCCAGCTGTACCCAAAATCCTTGCAGGCGAGGCCTGAAAGCGAAATTCAATACCCTCTTCTTGACAAGCTTCTATTTCCTCCTGACTCGCGGGCATCTCATCACGGCTGCGGCGGTATAGGACTGTAACCCGCCGTGCACCAAGTCGCAGAGACGTTCGGGCTGAGTCAATGGCGGCGTTGCCCCCTCCAACAACCACCACAACCTTGTTGGCAATATCCGTGGGCTGTTCCATCTTGGCGTGATGCAAAAACCTCGTCCCATGAATTACGCCGTTTAGGTCTTCGCCTTCGATGCCCAATTCGCGGCTTTTGTGGGTTCCGATAGCAATAAAGATAGCCTCCAAGCCCTGTTCCAACATGTCATTTAATGTCAGGTCCGGGCCGACAGGGGTGTTGAGTCTGATTTCTACGCCTCCACGCTGTATAGCTTCAATCTCGTAGTCCAGCACATCTACCGGGAGTCTATAGCGGGGCACGCCGACCCTTAACATTCCCCCTGGCACACTGAGTTCTTCGTAGACTACAGGTTTATATCCCATATTGGCCAGGTCCCAAGCACACGTCAGGCCGGCCGGGCCGGAGCCAACGATAGCTATGCGCCGCCCAGCACCTCGTCGGACAGGGAATTCAGCTTCTCGCCTCGCGATCAGATGCTCGCTCAGTTCCGGCGGTTTGCCCTCGCGGACTGCGCTTATCTCGCGGTCGGCAAGAAATCTGTGCAAATCACGGATTGCCAAGGCCTCATCCAAGCGACCTCTGTTACATGCATCTTGACAAGTGTGAGTGCAAATCCGGCCGCATGTGGCAGGGAAAGGATTGCGAGCGCGGTATAACTCCAAGGCCTCATCGAATTTGCCCTGGGCTAAAAGCGCGACGAATCCTTGGACGTTTACTCCGGCCGGGCAGGTATTTCGGCACGGCGCAATTCGACCCTTGTCGATAACAAACGCATTCGGATATGCCTGGGGGTAAGGACGGAAGATGGCTTTTCTTTGCCCGATTCCGCCTTCGAATTCGCTGGCAACGGTAACGGGGCACATTTCAACGCATTCGCCACAGCCGGTGCACTTTTCTAGGTCAACGTATCTGGCCCGTTTGCGAACCTTTATTTTGAAATTGCCCACCGAGCCAGAAACATCCTCCAAGTCAGCCCAGGTAATCGTTTCAATATTCAGGTGTCTGCCGCACTCAACAATCTTCGGTGACAGAATACACATCGAACAGTCGTTTGTTGGAAACGTTTTGTCCAGACGGGCCATGTTACCACCAATGGCCGGAGATGTTTCCAGCAGGTAAACCTTCTGGCCCGATTCAGCAAGGTCCAGCGAGGCCTGAATACCGGCAATGCCGCCGCCGATTACAAGCACGGCACCAACTTTTTCTGGCTCTTTTTTAGTAGGGGCAATCATTATTACTCACACCCTTATGTCCAGGTCAACACTACGCTGTGGCTGTTTTCTCTACTTTATCTTTTATGCTTTCAAACCTTCCCGGATCAGTTACAAGAACGTTCACCAAGTCGCGCCGCAGCTTCTGTGAGAACTCGTCCAGTTGTTCGACCTGTTGCAGCAGCTCAGGTTTTACGTGTCCCTCTTTTGCCGCCATCTCGCGCAGTGCCTTCATTACGTCCCTGAATTTTACGTTCTGAGGACATTTGGCAGTGCAGGAATAGCACTGTACACAGCGCCAGATAACAGGCGAGGAAAGAACCTCTTGGCGCATCCCCAGCAAAACCTGCCGAATAATCTTGCGAGGGTTAAACTCCGGGTCTACGGCTGACACGGGACAGCCCGCCGTGCATGTGCCGCAGGCGAAACAGAGTTTGATATTTTCGCCGCCGGGATGTGCGGCCACGTCATACTTAAACTGGGGGTCGAGATTTTTGCTATCAATCATCTGCATATTAACCTCGCTTATCAGAGAAACGACTCGGTCTACTTAGGGCCAAGTAGAGTCTCAATTAACTATTGCCTTTTTAATCCTGCCTTTTCAACAATTTCCGGAACTTTTTCTTCCCACTCGATAGCCATTATATGAATACCAGCCACACCTTCGGTCTTGCGAAGTTGCTGGATCTGCTCTACGCAAATACTAATACCCTCGGCCTTTGTATCCTCGGCTTTCGCCATTCGCTCGACGTAAGAGTCCGGCACGGTGACGCCCGCGAGTGTGTCGCGCATATATTTTGTCATACCGACGGATTTTAAGGGCGTTACGCCGGCCAAGATTTTGCATTTTTTATGCAGCTGCTTGCTGCGCACCTGTTCCATCCACTGGTCGAAGCGTTCCATATCATAGATGCATTGTGTTTGAATAAAATCCACACCGGCGTTAACCTTCTTCTCTAGGCGGATAACACGGAATTCGAACGGGTCTGCAAATGGATTGGCCGCCCCACCGATAAACATTCGCGGCTCTTTCACTTCCGCCTTCTTTGAGTTTTTGATTTCCTCACCACAGGCGAAGACCTTCTTGTCTCGCATGTCTTTGACCATCTGAATCAGTTGGATTGAGTCAAGGTCAAAAACGTGCCTTGCTGTGGGGTGGTTGCCAAAACACTGATGGTCACCGGTCAGACAGAGGACATTGCGAATACCCAACAGATATGCTCCGAGAATATCAGCCTGTATTGCCAAGCGGTTCCTATCCCTGCAGGTAATTTGTATGATTGGCTCAAGACCCATATCAAGAGCAAGTTTGCCGGCGGCGATGCTCGATACGCGCACGATGGCGGTCTGGTTATCAGTTATGTTTACGGCATCCACCCATCCTGCAAGCAGCCCGGCTTTCTTCTTGATAAGGTCGAGGTCAGTGCTTTTGGGCGGGCCGAGTTCAGCTGTCACCGCAAAGCCGCCTCGCGAGAGCACCTGTTCCAGATTACTGCCAGATTTGTATTCAGTCGCAATCATTACAATTCCGCTATATCCTCTCGTGAAAGTTTTCTCGGTCCGCCATCGTGCGTCTGACTCCAGTCTTTCGGAACAGTGTTATCAACCAGCACATTCAGCTTGCCCAGCGCCTTGAGCCGGTCGTAAATCAATTGCCACCCGCAGTCAATATTTTCCGGGTCAACCTCACATTTGCCGTCGACAGAACCGCCGCAGGGGCCGTTTAACAGCGACTTTGAACACCGTGTTACCGGACAGACGCCGCCAAAGATACCAAGTTTGCAGTCGCCGCAGGCTAGGCAGTTTTCCGACCACTGGCCGGCACCGTCGTTGGTGCCCATAAACTTTGTATTCAATGCAGGATAGACGGGCTTATCCCCAAAGATATTAGCTACCATCTGGACGCCCACCCCACAGGCCATTGAGAGAACGGCGTCACAGGATTCCGCCTGCTCTTTTACAGCATCGAAGAACTCCGCATCACACTGTCTTTCTATGGTATTTTCCATCACTTCAATGTTGCCTGACATTCTCAAGATAGGAGCGAGGGTGGCAACCTCCCTTTCGCCGCCTGCCAGGCAGACGGTCACGCATGTTCCACAGCCGAGCAGTAATATGCGTTTATGCCCTGTCAGGAATTCTTTGATTTCTTCTATTGGTTTTTGTTCTGCTACTATCATTTTATCAACTTAAAGGCCAGCGACTCTTTTGGCCGATTCGACCGTATTATAAAGCAGCATAGTTATGGTCATCGGGCCGACACCTCCCGGGACGGGAGTGATAAGCGAGGCTTTTTCCTTGACCGCTTCAAAATCCACATCGCCGACCAGCCGATATCCTTTCTTCTTAGTGGCATCTTCGACGCGATTGACGCCAACGTCAATCACAACAACGCCGTCCTTTACCATATCCGCAGTTACGGTATTGGGTCTGCCGGCCGCGGCGATGACGATATCGGCCTGCTTCGTGTGATGCGCAAGGTCTTTGGTGCGGGTATGACAGACCGTTACGGTAGCATTTCCCTTACCATTCTTTTGAATGAGCATATTGGCAAGGGGTTTGCCGACAATGTTGCTGCGTCCGACTATTACTACGTTAGCTCCTTTAATGTCTACCCCGCTGCGCAGTAATAGCTGAATAACTCCGTGTGGCGTGCATGGCAGAAAGGCCTTTTCACCGACCATCATTTTTCCCACGTTCATCGGGTGGAATCCGTCAACATCTTTGTCTGGGTCAATCGCCAGCAGGACCTCAGACTCATTAAGACCTTTGGGCAAGGGCAGCTGGACCAGGATACCGTTTATCTTTGGGTCGTTGTTCATTCGATTGACAAGGGCGATTAGGTCTTCCTGGGTGGTTTCTGCAGGCAGGCGGTTATCGTCGGAATAAATCCCTAATTCTTCACAGGCACGTTCCTTGGCTGTAACATAGGATTTCGAGGCCGGATCCTCGCCGACCAGGACAACGCCCAGTCCCGGCACGATGCCTTGTTCTTTAAGCTTTGCCACTTCTTCTTTCAGTTCAGCCCGCATATCCGCGGCCACCTGTTTGCCGTCTATAATTTGTCCTGCCATTTATACTGACTCCTTTACATACTCCAGAAATTTAGCTGGTTCTACCGATGCTAATGGCCCCCAGACCACGCGTTTTCCGTCAACGCCTGCTTTTTCCAATGCGTTATTAAGCCACTCTATTCTTCTTGCCGCCCGGGTCGAACCGTGCAGATACTGGCAGCTCTCCGGGTGGCAGCCAAGAATCATCACCTTATCGGCCCCACATTCCAGCGCCTGCAGAATTTCCCTTGGGTCTACCTTGCCGGCACAGGGGACACGAATCAGTCGGATATCCGCTGCGTATTTAAGGCCGCTAAGTCCCGCTGCGGTTGCTGCCGGATAAGCCGAATTCTCACAGGCAAAGACGGTTAATTTAGGTTTATCCCCTACCTCAGCTGCCATTTGCTCATCAGTATATCGCGGTAGTTCAATAGCATCTGCCGGGCACTGGGCCGCACATATCCCACAACGCTGACATACAAGCGATGAAACCGAAGCAGCTTTATTGTCAATGTCAATGCTGACCGCGCCGTGCGGACATATCCGCATGCAGGTCAGACACAGAACACATTTATCATCATCGACCACGGCTGCATCATCAAGAACTTCGATTTGCTTGTCCTTGAGCAATTCATGGATTTGGTTTGCTGACGCCAAACCATCGGCCTGAGTGTCCCTAAGCTCATCTGTACCCCCGGCTGAACCTGCTACAAATATACCTTTACGGTTTGTTTTCGTAGGCAAAAGCCATACGTTGTCCGCCTGTAATGTCCCCCCGGGACCTATTCGCAGGCCCTCTATCAGGTTTGGAAGCTCGCCGTTCCCACTTCCGGTGAAGGCATCTGCCATGATCGCCAAGTCATACTCTTCGGAGACTTCATATCCTATTGTAGGCTCTTGGACACACACTAGCTTCTTAGTACCTCGCTCGGAAATCACCGGCGGCGATTCGTATTTTACGACGACAACTCCGCCTTCTCTCGCTCTTCTATATAGGCTTTCCATGCCCGTAGCGGCTACTCTTACGTTGTGACAGTATATTTTCACCTCAGTTCCGAATTGCTTTACCAGCAACTCAGCTGCCGAGAGCACCTGGGCCGAGACAGCCTTACTTTGTTCGCCAATGACATCGATTACTATGGCAACACGTTTCGGCACGTCCTCGCCATCATATATTATCTTGGCTAATTCCGGTTCTCTCTGAGCCGAATCGGGGGCCAAAACAATCGCTCCTGCTGTAAAGCTCTCTTCGGTGCCGTTGGAATTAACCACTGCATTGAAATTTCCGAATTCTCCCTTTATGGATTTCAAAGATGCGCCAGTCTGAACGGCGATTTGCTTATCATCAGCTACTCGGCGGACAAGCTCATCTACCCGGCTCTTCACGAGCGCCTCGGCCTCGCAGGGGTCCGAAGCCACATAAGCGTAAAGCCCCGGCGTTTCTGCAGTCTGTCCCCCTAAAGAATCTTCTTTTGTGACTAAGTTTACTTTATGACCCAACCGGGAAAGTCCAACTGCTGTTTGCATTGCTGCGGGCCCGGCGCCGAGAACCAGCACATCCTGATTGACGGTGGCCTTCTTTGATTTTATCTCTTTTGCCAATTTTACGCGCCGAACAGCTGCAGTTAGAATCTCTTCTGCTTTATTCGTAGCTGCTCTCGGCTTACTTGTAACCCAGCTGCAGTGTTCGCGAATATTTACACACCACAAAAGTCCTTCATTTAGTGTGCCACCTGCTATCATTTGGCGCAGATTTTTGTCAAACACTTCCTGGTCACAGGCCCCTATTACCAGACGTTTTGTCTGTTTTTTCGCGATGCGTTCTATAGCTTTTGTGCAGTCTTTTCGTTGGCAGAATTTCGAACAGCAGCTCACAGCTGTCACGGCGGGTAGCTGTTCCAAATGTTTTTGGAGCTTTTCAAAATCAAGCCGGTCACGCAATGTCCCTCCGCAGTCGCAGAGTACGACACCTACATCACCATTTTGTTCAATTTCCTTAATCACCTGCTACTAAGCTCCACTTATTACCGCGGCACTGACTGCTTCAGCCTCTCGCATACAGGCCGCAATATCTTTTGGTGACTCACACGCTCCAGCTACAAAAATTCCCTCACGCTGTAATCCAGGCAGCGATGAAGCACCCTTAAAACCAAAGAATCCGTGTTCATCAACCGGCACTTGCAATGATTCTGCCAATCTGGCTGCGTCCGGCGCCGGGCGAATTCCGACCGCCAAGACCACAAGGTCAAATTCCTCTTCGCAAACCTGGGAATCTGCTGCTTCCGGAAGAGACTGCGGGGTGAATTTCACCAGCACCTGGCCGTTTTGACCGGCTTTAATCTCGTATGGCCGCGATCTAATGAAAGTCATTTTATCTTTACAATTTTTGTAAAACTCATTGAATCCTTTGGCGAAGTTTTGAATATCCATATAGAAAACCGTTACGTCGGCATCTTCGCTCTGGTATTTCATCAACTGCGCCATTCTAAGGGCATATGCGCAACAGACGGCCGAGCAGTAGTCTGTGTCTTCCGGCCGGCGATGCACTTGCTCACTTCTTGAGCCGACGCACTGGACAAATGCAACTCGTCCTGGGGGCTGGCCATCAGAAGGTCGAGTTAACTTGTGCTGAGTGGCAAGCTGTCGTTCAGCTTCGATGCCTGTGATAACATTTGCTATCTGTCCATATCCGTATGAAGCATTTATCGCGGGGTCATAAGGTTCATAACCGGTTGCAATGATTAGGCTATCGACATCGATGTTGCTTTCGGTTTCTTTCTGCCCCATTCTAATCGCATCGACCGGGCAGATTTCCTCGCATGCTGAACATTCTTTATCTAAGTTTCGGCGGCATCGAGAGTAATCAATCACCGGTACCGCAGGTGAGATTGAGACATTTGGCTTGGCTATGCACTTTTCCGGGCATGTGCCGACACACGCCTGGCAGCCAATACATTTCTCGTAGTCTACAAAAGTGGGCTCATGCTTTAGTGTTGCGGTATAGCGGCGGCCATTTGTGCCGTTCTGGAGCTTTGTCAATTCTGTTCGAGTGTGGACGTGAATGTTTTCCGAAGCACCGATATTTCTCAAAAGCTCGTTTGCCACGCATATATTGCATCGCAGACAGACATCTGTCGCTTTGCAGCCCATTTCAGCAACATGACCGCCAATCGCTGCCTGTCTCTCGGCGAGATGGACGCGACAGCCAGCTTCACTTAACCGCTTGGCCACGGTTGCGCCCGAAATACCAGCTCCGAGAACTAAAACGCATTTATGTTCAGTATCAGCGTTTTTCCGAGCCTGACTTGATGCTTTCCTGCTCAAAGCCATGGTTACCCTTACCTGGGTTTAAAGTACTCTCTTGCTTGAGAGCTTAGAACATTCCTGTAACTTTTCCTGTCTTCAGGTCGACGTCGATACGTCGGAAGGCCGGGTCTGAGGCCGTGCCCGGCATTAATTTGATTGCCCCTGCCAACGGAACGATGAATCCAGCCCCTTTATACAGCAGAAAATCACGGATTGGAAGCTGCCAGTTCTTCGGCCGCCCCTTTAAATCGGGGTCATGCGACAGGCTCAGATGCGTTTTGACCATACATGTTCCAAATCCCTTAAGAGAGGGGTCTGCTTCAAGGGCTTCGGCTTTTTCCACCGCTTCAGGGGCATATGTAACGCCATCCGCTCCGTAAACTTCAGTGGCGATCAATTCGACCTGTTTTCGCAAGGGAGTACCGAGCTCATAAAGGAATTTGAATTCATTCTTTTCGTCGCAGGCCTGGATTACCGCCTCGGCGAGCTCGATTGAACCATCGCCGCCTTTCAGCCAGTGTTCTGAGTAGGCTGCCAAAGCGCCATTTTGCTCTGCGATTTTTCGCACAAGCTCGATTTCAGCCTTTGTATCGGTGTAAAAGCCATTTATACAGACCACCGGCCGGACACCGCTTTTTTTAACGGTTTCGATATGAGCGATGAGGTTATCACAGCCGGCCTCGACCAGTTCGAGATTTTCCTGGGTGTATTCCTCGCTTAGCGGTATTCCAGGTTTGACTGGCGGGCCGCCGCCGTGCATCTTTAAGGCCCGAATAGTAGCGACAACAACCACTACATCAGGTTTCAGGCCAGACGTACGACACTTCAAGTTCCAGAACTTCTCAAAGCCGATATCAGCACCGAAACCGCTTTCTGTTACGTGGTAATCGGACAATTTTGTCGCAAGCAGGTCGGCGATAACCGAACTTTGGCCGATGGCGATATTAGCGAATGGGCCGGCGTGGACAAAAACGGGCTGTCCCTCGACGGTCTGCAGGAGGCTCGGATTAAGGGCCTCAACCATCCAGGCCGTCATAGCACCATGAACTTCGAGGTCGGCGGTGGTAACTTCGTTGCCCTTTTTGTCATATGCAACCACGATTTTGCTTATTCTTTCACGTAAATCCTTCAGGTCTTTGGCCAAGGCCAATATAGCCATTAACTCACTTGAAACCGTGATTGCGAATCCAGACTCCATTTCGTAGCCGTCCATCTTGCCGCCCTTGCCGATGGTGATGTTGCGGAGAGCCTGGGCACAAAAATCCATGACCCACCGCATCTGGACCCTCTCCGGGTCAATATCGAGGCGTTTTAGGTTTCTTTTCGCCAGCTTTTCATCGTCATAGTTTCTCTCGTGCTGCATACGAGCGGTCAAAGCAACCATTGCCAGATTGTGGGCGTTGGTGATGCAGTCGATATCGCCGGTAAGACGAATAGAAAACGGCACAAGGGGGATACACTGTGCGAGTCCGCCGCCGGCAGCAGAGCCTTTGATATTGAAGGTGGGTCCTCCGCTTGGCTGTCGAATAGCACCGGTTACTCTCTTGCCCAGCTTGCCGAGGCCCTCAATCAGGCCTATTGCAGTGGTGGTCTTGCCCTCACCGAGGGGGGTAGGCGTAATGGCGGTAACATCAATATACTTGGCTGTTGGTCTGTCGGCGAGGCGCTCCAGAGCCCTGGCATAATCGACTTTTGCCAGCTGACGGCCCATAGGGAGCATTTCGTCGTCTTTGAGGCCAAGTTCGTCGGCCAGCTGGGAAACTGGCTTCATTGTTTCTTCGGCAGCCTGGGCAATCTGCCAATCTTGCATTTTAGTGGGGTCAAGTTTCATAGTTTCTTTCCTGTCATTGCACTATTTTAGAGTTCTTTTGCTAATTTAGCCACGGGAACCCGCTTTTTTCGGCTCTCGATGGTATTTGGGATATCATAGATTATCGCGTAAAACGTGCAAGACAAATATAAGAAGGCGGCTTGTTTTTGTCATTATCTTGCTATTTAGGTTGTAGTTTGCCCAGCCGGGGAGTAGGTGTAAATGAGCTGCCAAGTTCCGGCGTCAGAGCAATGCGTGGTGATTGGGCGCATTGGCGCTAGATATTAAGATGGGTAAGATTTTTTGGGGAAAACATGGGGGTTGGTAGTTTGGCAGGTGTGGGGTCGCCCTTGTTTTTGGGCTAAAAATGGGGGTGGGGATTTAGAAACGTTCGACAAAGTTGTAAAACTTACAAAAATCTATACCAAACTTACAAAAAGGGGTGAAATTGCGCTCGAATAAGTTTGTAGGAATGCTTCAAATTATGAAAAATTACGAGAAAAAAGGGGCAGAGAGACAAAGGGGCAAAGGGACAAAGTGGGGGCCGGGGCTGAATATGCCCTATGTGCACTAGTGCATATCTTTGAGGAAATTGTCGCATATTGGTTAGTCTCTTGTCATTTTGCGTCAAGTTTTGAGTCCGTCCGATGAAGGCTGGCTCTTCGACATCGCTTGGTCCTGCGTTACGCGCCGCGCGCCCGGTCCTCGAAGGACTACAGGGTCGAAGTTGCAAATTACAAGCATCAAATAACAAACAAATCTCAATTAGCTAAATTCAAATGTTCAAAACGAGATTCCTGCTGACGCAGGAATGACAGGGCGGGGTTTGAAACAGGGCAAGATTGGGTTCGTGTTGGCCGCGTCTGGCAGGTGGTTCATTTTCGTAAATCTTTGGTATAGCTGAGGTTATGTTCATTTTTTGCCCTTCGAAAAATTGGGTTTGTTTGACATTTTTTTATCATGCTTGCCGCGGCGTAGGCCTGGCGAAGTCAGGGCGAGGCAGGGTCGCCGTTATTGGCGCCGGAGGTGTCCTGATTTAATCCGTAAATACCCCGATTTTCCTCGAAAATCCCCCGATTTCCCCCGATTTCCCCCGTTTTTCCCCCGAAATCCCTCTGATTTTCCCCGAGAGGACCTTCATTTATGCGGGCTACCGCCTCAAAAAAGCGGTTTGCGATGGCTAAGACCTGCCGGC
>CAZENQ010000079.1:0-14664 GCA_964513655.1 uncultured Pirellulales bacterium
GTAGTACGCCGGAGGCGTGCAGATAAAACAGTATCCGAGCAGGAGGCAGCACAAGTACCTATGGCACAGGCAAGTGCTAAGGCAGAGTGAAGTTGGGGGGAGGGATTTTTCGCTGAATTAGGAGAGGCAACCGTTAAAATTGGGGGCTTTTGCGGGTTAAAGAGATAAAAAAAAAGTAAGAAAGTCCGATAATTTTGCTTGACAAGCCCGGTCAGGGATATAAACTGCGGTTAATGTGATATATGGCAAGGGAGTGGCGAGAAAGCATCATTCGTATGCGGTAGGCTTTCCCCCCACGAAAACGGGAATATTTAGTATTTTGGAGGTGCAGAGGTGCCGGCGGATTGAGGCGAATTCAGGGCCGTGCGTCAAGGAGACTCGCGCGGAGGTTGCGCGTTTGTCGTAAAAGGACGTTTAAATCTAATTATTAATAATAGGTGGTGAGCTGGAATGCTCGGGAGGTGTGAAATGAAAGAAATGGAAAAAATCAGCGTTTTGTTGTTAACAGCCATATTAGCATTGGCATTTAACGTTCAAGAAGCTCATGCTGGCGATACAGATTGGCATATAGAGATAGTGGATAGTACTGGTCCTGCCGACTTCGACGCAACCATTTCTATAACCCTGGACAGCAACGATGACCCCCACATCAGCTATTGGGGTCCCGACATGGACTCTCTAAAATATGCATTTAAATATGGCGCCGGCTGGAACATAGAGACAGTGGATACCAGTAGCGGCCCTGGCGGTCCTTACGTGTGGAGCTCCATAGCCCTGGACAGCAATGATGACCCGCACATCAGCTATTGTCCGGGTGACGGGTGCGCTCTAAAGTACGCTCATAAGGACGGTGGATGGAACATAGAGCCACTGGGTGGTCCTAGCGATATTGCATATTACTGCTCCATAGCCCTGGACAGCAACGATAACCCCCACATCAGCTATGAGAGATTTGCCCCCCTCCCCATGTTTCTAAACTACGCCCGCAAGGACGGCGGGTGGAACATAGAGACAGTGGATAGTAGTGGTCAGGAGGTGGGGAGACACACTTCTATAACCCTGGACAGCAACGATAACCCACACATCAGCTATTGGGATCGAGCCGACATGGAGGTGAAATATGCATTTAAATATGACGGTGGCTGGAACCTAGAAGTTGTGCATGATGGTACTGGTCCTTACGAGTCGTACACGTCCATAGCTCTGGACAGCAATGATAACCCCCACATCAGCTATTACAGAGACTTTGAGGCAACGTACGCATTTAAATATGACGGCGGCTGGAACACGGAGACAGTGGACAGTACGGGTTCTGTGGAATACCCTCGTTCAGGCATCTCCCTATCCCTGGACAGCAACGATAACCCGCACATCAGCTATTATCATTACACCAACAAGGACCTACAATATGCATTTAAATATGACGGCGGCTGGAACATAGAGACAGTGGATAGTAATGGCGATGTGGGAGGATACTGCTGCATTGCCTTGGATAGCAATGATAACCCCCACATCATCTATTACGATGTCACCAACGAAGATTTAAAATACGCCTACAAAACCTACGCTGATGGTGATTGGTGGCCTATGTTCCGCCATGACCCAAAACACACAGGCAGGAGTGCTGTTGCTGGCGCACAGGATAATAGGGTGAAATGGACATTTACGGCAGGTGGTGCGATACGTTCTTCTCCCGCGATAGCTGCAGACGGGACAATCTACGTTGGCTCCAATGACGCTAATTTGTATGCAATAGAGCCTAACGGCGCGCTTAAGTGGAGTTGTGGAATCGCCGGAACCGGAGGTGTTGTTTATTCTTCGCCTGCTATTGGTTCAGATGGAACAATTTACGTCGGAACGCGGCAGCAGGACGGAGTGTTTTGCCAAGGTAAAGTATATGCCGTTGACCCTAATGGCACAGTTAAGTGGAGTTTTACTACCGACGGAGATGTTAGCTCGTCCCCCGCAATAGACCCAAACTCCGGTGTAATCTATGTGGGTGCAACTTGTCAGAGCCCCTCGATGGGCCGAATGTACGCTTTTGAAGCTAACCAACCTAACGAACCTAACGGAACTCCGAAGTGGGAATTTAGTCCTCCCAGTAGTTCGGGCTGGATAACCGCATCTGCAGCTATAAGGGAAGACGGGACGATTCTCTTTGGGGATTATACTAACCCACCTATCTTTTGGGCACTTAACCCCGACGGCAGCGTGCTTTGGCAGAGAGATATTAATAACCCTGATGGAGCGCTTGATATCTTTTCATCTGCTGCCATAGACTCAAACGGCATGATTTATTTTGGAGGTAGTGTCGGCGACTCCAGTAGCAGGCTCTGGGCTCGTCATCCAAACGGCACTTCCGCATGGGACTTTGCTACAGGTGGCTATGTGCCGGGTTCTCCGGCAATTGGTGCAGATGGAACGATATATGTAGGGTCTTATGATGATAAACTTTATGCAATTGATGCCAACGGAACTGAAAAGTGGGCCTATGTAACAGGTGGGGATATATACTCTTCGCCCGCAGTCGGGGCAGACGGGACAATTTATGTCGGGTCAAATGACGGTAATATGTATGCAATAGACCCCAATGGCACACTTAAGTGGAGTTACACAACCGGAGGCGCTGTCTATTCTTCCCCTGCAATAGGTCCAGATGGAACGGTATATGTAGGGTCTTATGACGGTAAACTTTATGCTTTTGGGCCGGGCCCTCCCGGTGCTGACCTCAATGGTGACTGCTACGTCGGTGTTGTCGACTTAGGCATATTTGCCGACCAGTGGGTGGCGAGCGACTGCTGCGAGCCTAATTGGTGCGTCGGGGCGGATTTGGATGAGAGCAACGACGTCGATTGGGCTGACTTTGATATCTTTGCCGGCCAGTGGCTGGAATGTATCCCCGGTTGTACATGTATAGACATGGACGGTGATGGCTACGCAAATCCAGCAAGTCCCTGTTGTTTATTCCCGGAACCGGATTGTAATGATAACGACCCAAATGTAAATCCAGGAGCAGCGGAAATATGTGATGATTCAATAGACAACGACTGTGATGGACTAATAGACTGTAATGATCCAAACTGTTATGGTGACCCGAACTGTGATTGGCCAGCATGCTGGGACTGCGCAAGGCAGTGCCACGGTGACGCCGACTGTCTGGCACAAGGCATGATGCAATACTGGGTTTACACATGGGACGCGGCCATCTTGCTAGCGGCGTGGGACACAAACTATCCCGATCCTAATTATGATCCCTGTGCTGATTTCGATCGAGATGGTAATGTGAATTCGAATGACTCTGATATATTGGAGACTTGGTTTAGTGTGGCGGGTGTTCCTCCCAATTGCCCGCCGGGAGGAACCTGGCCGCCGCAACCCTAAGTGCCGAGAAGAGCGGCATTGTATAATGGTGTGAAATAGGCGGGGCGGTAATCAACAAGCTGCGGATTTTGTGGTTTGGCAAAAAGGGTTGGAATTATGGATTACTCATTCGCTAAAGAGATTGATGGATTCAGAGAGGATATTGATAGCATTAATAGTGCGGTCCCTGTCTGCATGGTCTTACTTACAGGAATTTGCAAAGCAGGACAAAAAGAATTAGGTGAAATGAAGAACAAGTACGCTCTCAGCAGAAAGCGAGTCGGTGACCTGGAACAAATTACGTTTAAACGGGCTCACAGAGCGAGCGCCTTTGAATCGAAACTCAAAGAACTCCATGAGTATGTCACCGCCCTCGAATTACTACCGAAGACTTTTTTAGTTTCGCTCATCTCCCAATATGATGCATTCGTTGGAAGATTGGTACGCAGCGTATTTTACCAAAGGCCAGAAGTATTAAAGGCTTCGGAGAAAGTAATCACTTATCCAGAATTAATGTCTCACAGCTCATTTAAACAAGCCAAAGAACACTTAATCGACAAAGAAGTCGAAGACTTATTGAGAGAAAGCCATACGAAACACTTTTTGTGGTTGGAGAACAAGCTAAATATGTCTTTGAGAAAGGACTTAGACGTTTGGCCTGATTTTATCGAAGTAACGGAAAGGCGTAATCTTTTTGTGCATTGTGATGGCGTGGTGTCAAGGCAATATCTTAACGTCTGTGAGGAACATGGTGTTGTGTTTGAAAAAAAACCCAAAGTTGGAGAGAGACTCGATGTTACGCCGGACGATTTCGCCAAGGCCTACCGTACTGTTCTTGAGATAGGAATCAAGCTTGGGCATGTTCTTTGGCGGAAGCTGCTGCCTTCCGAAGTGTCCGACGCTGACAAACAGTTCAACCTGACTTGCGTAGAATTAATCGAACGGGAGCAGTATAACGTCGCCGAGAAGTTGTTACTGTTGGCCAAGAGCGAATTTGCACGGCGCAGTAGCGAAGAAATTAAACTGTACTGTAAATTCAACCTTGCTCAGACTTATAAGTGGCAGGGGAAGAACCAAGATTGTAAAAATATTCTCTCTTCGATTGAAGTTGCAAACCTGAGTCACAAATACCAATTGGCAGATGCTGTCCTTAGAGACGACTTTGAAAAAGCTGCCCAAATAATGAAACAAGCAGGTAAAAAAGGTGAAGTCCAGCCGTTGGAGTACCACAAATGGCCTTTGTTTAAAGAATTCAGGAAAACAGAGTTATTTTCAAAAACATATGCGGCCGTGTTCGGCGAACCATTCAGAATTGAAGCACGGCCGATTGGTAAGCAGGTTCAAAAGCTTACCAAGAAGAAGACTAAGGCGAAAAAAGCCAAAAGGAAGAAAAAAGGGAGAAGGCCGCAGTGAGATAGGCGGGCGGCGTTCCGCCGAAGTTAGAATTAAGAATTATGAATTATGAAGTAAGAAATGGACTGGATCCCAGCCTTCGCTGGGACAGGGCGGTGGAAGAGTTTAGAGATTTTGGAGGAGGGGGAGTAAATGGGTGATATTCTGGATTATGTGGCGGGGGGCGGCGTGGGGGTCTTGGGAGGATTCGGAGTGGATGCGGTTGGGGCGGATTAGCTGGATGGTCGTGCAGCCGAGCTTGTTGGGGGCGACGAAGTCCTTTTTCCCGTTGTCGGCGACGCAGGCGGTGCTTTGGGGCGTTGCATTCAGGTCGTGCATAATTTTCTCGAAGGCGGCGGGAGAGGGTTTCCAGAATTCTCGGCCGAGCTGCTCAGTGTAGACGATGGACTTGAAGTATTTTTCGATTCCGAGGGCCTGGACTTTGAGCTTTTGTGCGGGCAGGAAGCCATCGGTGAGCAGGGCGAGGTTGAATTTGTCGCTTAATCCTTTTAGGACGGATTCGGAGTCGGGGGGGAGGGTTATATTGGGGACATGGGTGCGGTAGGTTTCAATCAGCTTTGCGATGAGGTCATCGTCATAGGTTATGGCGAGGTCATCGAGGGCGGCGTTGAATGTCGTTTTGTGATTGCCGGCGTTGAACTCGCTCCATAGGGAATCGAAGATGCGGTCGGCAGGGGGCGTCTGGGGGAGACGAGCGAGGAAGTCGGCGACGGAGGCGAAGCCGCTTTTACAGTAATCAAGCTCATCGTAGAGGGTGTCGTCGAGGTCAAAAATAACCACTGTTATCATTGTTAGTGTCCCTTATTGGGTAAAACGTACGCATTGGGCTATACAGTGTATGGTCATTGCGATATAATATTACGCTTTAACAGTTCAGATGTCGATATTTTTAATAACTGAGTCGGCAGGCCGGACAGCATCGCGTGGTGAAGTGTGACGGCAGGCAATACAGAAAGGTGCAGTTATGAAGTATCTTGAGATAATGCGTCCAGCGGACTGGACGAAGAATATGTTTGTGTTCGCGGCTTTTATATTCGGCAAGAAGCTTGCGGGGGCGGTTGATGAAGTGCTTGTGGCTTTTGGGAGCGCGGTGGGGGCGTTTGTTTGTTTTTCTCTGGCGGCGTCGGCCATTTATATCTTCAATGATATAATCGACCGGGATGCGGACAGGCTGCATCCTGAGAAAGGCAGAAGGCCGATTGCGAGAGGGACGGTGAGCGTTGGTTCGGCGGCCGTAATGTCGATAGTATGTGCCGTGGTATCGCTGATGGGCAGTTATGTGCTTGTGCCGGGTCTTGCGGTCATCATCGCAGGGTATATTGGGCTGATGGTCCTCTACTCGCTGTTGCTGAAGCGGGTGATGATTCTGGATTGCGTGGTGATATCGGTTGGGTTTTGCCTTCGCGCCGTTGCGGGGGCGGTTGTTGTTGGGGTGTTTATCTCACCGTGGCTGGTTATATGTACGTTCGCATTGTGCATGTTTCTTGCTTTCGGCAAGCGGCGCAGTGAGATAGCTCAGCTTCGGGAGGACAGCGAATCGTTCCGGGAGACGTTGGCGGGTTATACGCCGGAGCTGCTTGCGCATATGCTGGACGTAACGAGCGGTCTGGCGATTGCGTGCTTTGTGCTTTATGCGATGGACGACCAGACGCTTCGGCTTTTCGGGACGAACAATCTGGTTTATACTACGCCGCTGGTTTTGTATTGTGTTTTCCGTTTCAGCGCGTTGATACAGAAGGGGAGGTATTCGGGGCCGGTGCAGTTTATCTTGAATGATTTGCCGTTTCAAATCGGGTTTCTCGTGTGGGTGGTTTTGTGTATCGGAATAATTTATGTTGCGTAGAGTGGTTGGTGAGTTTTAGTTGCGTTTGCGTCTAAAGGCGGGCAGCGTGTCAGAGTCGAAGAGCGATATGAGTGTCAGTGATATCCGGTTGGGGATTGTATGCCCGATGGCGAATGAACGGTCAAGGGCGGAAGAATTCGTGGATGCGGTGTTGGGGCAGTGCAGGGGGAGGGGTTTTAAGTCTGTGAAATTTTTTGCTGTCTTTGATAATGCGTGTACGAACGGCACGTTTGAGATGCTGAAGGAATCGGAAGATAAACCGCCCGAACTGGAATTGGTCTGGGCCCCTGAAAACGAATGCGTTGTGGATGCATACGTGCGGGGATATCGGGAGGCGCTGGATGCGGGTTGTGACTGGATACTGGAGATTGACGCGAGCTTTAGCCATCAGCCGGCGGAGATTCCGCAGTTTTTTGATAAGATGGCGGAGGGGTATGATTGTGTTTTCGGCAGCCGGTTCTGCAAGGGCGGGAAGTTTACGGACCGGCCGTTTAGCCGGTATTTTGTGAGTCGTGCGGGGAGTATCCTGACGAACGTTCTGCTTGGTACGAAATTGAAGGATATGACAAGCGGCTTTGAGATGTTTACGAGGTCGGCCCTGGAACGAGTTTTGGAAAGGGGTATCCGGTCGCGTGGTCATTTTTTCCAGACGGAAATCAAGGTATACTGCCGGGACATGCGGATAGTTGAGGTGCCAATACATTATCGTGCACCGAGTGCGAATGTGAATGCGGGTGTGGTTAGAGATGCGTTCAGCAATTTGTGGCGCTTGCTTAGAAAGCGATTAGCGGGTGATCTGTAATTTTTAGATAGAAAGATATTGGATTTTATGCAAGAGAAGATATCCATTGTAGTTACTTCCATAGGCAGGCCCAACAAGGGTCTTGGGGAACTGGCGTGCGGCTGTAAAGAGCGAGGTTATGATTTTATTGTCATAGGAGATGAAGCAAGCCCGAGTGATTTTCAGATTGAGGGGTGTGATTTTTACAGTCTGGAGAGGCAGAAGGAGACGGGTTTGAAGTTTGCCGAGCTGTGTCCGACGCGGCACTATGCCCGCAAGAACATCGGGTATCTGCTGGCGATTGGCAATGGGGCATCGGTCATAGTGGAGACGGATGACGATAACATTGCAAATGATAATTTCTGGAACGTGCGGCAGCGGAAGCAGTCTGTCAAGGCGGTTGAGAAGGGAGGCTGGGTGAATGTTTATCGTTATTTTACAGAGGCGAATATCTGGCCGCGTGGTTTGCCTCTGGAGTGTATTGATGCTGAGGCGGCGGCATTTGAATCGCTGAGTACAAAGGATATTGACAGTCCGATTCAGCAGGGGTTGTGCAATGAGAATCCGGATGTGGACGCTATTTACCGGCTGGTTATGCCTCTGCCGCAGACGTTTAGAGATGACCGGCGAGTTGCACTTACAGAAGGGAGCTGGTGTCCGTTCAACAGTCAGAACACCACGTGGTGGAGGGAAGCGTTTGGCCTACTATATCTGCCGGCGTACTGCTCGTTTCGGATGACGGACATCTGGCGGAGTTTTATTGCGCAGCGGATTGCGTGGGTCAATGGATGGGGAGTGTTGTATCACGAGCCTAATATGTGGCAGGAGCGGAACGAGCACAATCTTATGCGGGATTTCGAGGACGAGGTGCCGGGTTATCTGAACAACTCGAAGATATGTGAAGAGCTGGAGGGGCTCGGGCTGGAGTCGGGGGTGGACAAAATCGGCGTTAACCTTCGGGTGTGCTATGAGAAATTAGTTGAGATGGGTCTGGTTGATGCGCGGGAGCTGGATTTGTTAGAGGTTTGGAACGAGTGCATTGATGAGCTACTGAGAGGTCGGTAGGGGGGCTCTGTTAAGGATGCGGATATGGCTGAGCAGAGATTGCAGAAAGTACTGGCGTCGGCGGGTGTTGCGTCGCGGAGGAAATGCGAAGAATTGATACTCGAGGGGGCGGTGCGGGTGAACCGGAAGGTGGTGGACACGCTGCCGGCGTTTGTCGATGCGGAGAGGGACATCATAACGGTAAACGGCAGGAGGATTCGCGCTGAGGCGAAGGTGTATTACCTGTTGAATAAGCCGAAGGGGGTGGTTTGTACGAATTCGGACCCTGCTGGCAGGAGGAAGGCGATAGATATTGTGCGGAGTAGGGAGCGGATATTCTGTGTGGGCAGGCTCGATGTTGATACGACGGGATTAATAATCCTGACCAACGACAGTGAACTGTCGAACAGATTGACTCATCCGCGATACGGTCTGGCCAAGACGTATGTTGTGAGGGTGAAGGGGGAGGTTAGCGGCGGGGCGGTCGAGAAGTTAAAAAAGGGGATTTGGCTGTCTGAGGGCAAGACGGGAAAGGCATCGGTGAAGATATTGAAACGCAGCCATAAAGAGTCGTCGTTAGAGGTGACGATTCGACAGGGGCTTAACCGGCAGGTCCGCAGGATGTTAGCGAGGGTGGGGCATAAGGTGATGTCGTTAAAACGAACGCATATCGGCAAGCTGAGCCTTCGGGGAGTAGGAACGGGCAAATACAGGAGATTGAGCGGTTCGGAGGTAGGGTATCTTAAGAAGGCAACAGAGGACAAGGGGAAAGGGGGCGTTTAGCGCTGAGCGGATAGCGGATAGAAAAAGCAAAAATTAAAATGCAAAGGGCAAAATTACAGAGCAAAATGCAAAAAAGTAAAATTACAAATAGAAATTTAAAAAGCGGTACTGATTAGGTGGAGGTTTTGGGTTGAATTGGGGGAGGGAATTGTTAGAATGATGCGGTGGGTTTTATAAAGAAAAACTAAAAAAGAAAGAGAATATTGCGTAGAGAAAGGGACAAAAATGGCGTGGGTAGAGATGTTTTTGAAGTTTATTGTAGATATTGTGCATTATGCTACTTGGCCGCTTGTAATGATTGGTGGTTTATATTTATTCCGTGAGCCTTTACGTTTGAAGATAGAACAACTAAAAAAAATCGCTCACAAGGATAAATCTCTTGAATTTGCGATTCCCGAAAAGCAAATTCGGATGCTCGAATCCGGAGGCTTCTTGCCACCTACAAAGGATAATATCGATTACGACTGGTATTTGGAATCAACGGGTGCACTGGCAATGCTTATTGGTGCACTTGCACTTGAAGTAAAGAAATATAATGTGAAATCGAGAATTTTGCAAGTCGCAAACGTGCCTTTGACAGCTACGCTTAAGAGACTCAAAAAGGACAGACCTGACCTCGAAGGATTGGAGGTTATTGAAGCTTACGAGAAACTCATCAATCTGAGAGGCAACCAAAAACAAGAAGTAGAGAGGAGTAATCTTTCAAAATAGGGGTGAAAGGGAGAATTGGATTATGAACTTGAAACAAAAAATCGTCATGTGGATTGGTATAACCGTAATTATCTTAATGGGAATTTTCCCACCTTGGTTGTCAGTTCATCATGGTGGAGTTTATGGCGCAGGTGGATATAGGTTCATACTGACCAAATCAGGGGGGTATCCCCATGCCTCTCGTTTATGTTTACAGTGGGCAATGGTTGGTTTCATAACAGGTGGACTTATTGTCACCTTAAAAGACGAAAAGCCAAAAGACGAGCCAAACAATAAGTAAAGTAATTATGTGGCCATTTATAGAAAATTTTGATTTAGCAGGAATGAAGCGAGATAAGGAAGGTAATCTCATTTTTGACCTTACTGATGAAGAACAGAAAGCGGTTGACAAAAGTTTCAAAATGTTTGATGGATATGTATTTAATCCTGATTTTGTCGATGATTTCAGGAATGGAGTAACCGCCTTTGCTCTTTCTATTTATGCAATAGAGCAAATAATGCTGTCGGAAGCAGAGGCCAAAGAAAAAACTCGTAAAAAACTGATTTATAAAGGTATTGCAGCAGTTGCTAAAGCGTATAGCATCTATCAGCTTCCAATTTATATCTATGACTTTGCTTGTTTTATAGAGATGGTTGGCAGAGTCGATGTAGCAAAGGAAACATTCCAGAATTTTTTGAAGGAACAAGAAAAATTTAAACCTGCGGAGTTTGACAAGGCTTTTTTGGGACAGCGCAATATTAATGCAGCAATACAAGATGCGAAAGAGAAAACGATGTGTCAATAAATCAAAAGTGGCAATCGTTAGAATGGCAGAGCAAAAATTTTTGACAGGAAACATTAGTTAGGTAAAATTTGAAATCATGATTTCAGAGTCCGAGTTTGCCAAAATATTGCAGAAATGCAAGGAATTACCAGCATCTGAAAGTACGTACCTCGAAGAAGACTTTATATGTAACCTGCTGCTAACTGTCCTTGACTTTCAAATGCAAACTAAAGCTGTTGTAAATGCTATGAACTTTTACAGAAAAAACAGATGGAACGCTATTAGAAATCTGAAGGAATTGAAGGCTCTTTTTGATAAATACGCTGATGATAAAGAAGGAAATACTAAAATCGCACAATTCTTATGGGGATATAAACTTTGGACAAGAGTAGCTTTTCTGAGAAAGCTTGTCATATTTTTTGAGTCTATTGAAGTAACAACACAGGAAAACGTGAAGCTTTGGGCGCAAAATAGCGACTACGAAAAAGACTTTGAAGGAAAGATAAAGGGATTGGGTTATGCAGTATACCAATGGATTGTTATGAGACAAGGGATAGAAACTGTAAAGCCTGATGTCCACTTAAGAAGATTTGTTGAGTCTGTAGTTACACAATCATTTACAGATAAAGAATTGGTAGATGTGCTTGAAAAAGCAGCTTGTCAGCTTGGGATAAAAGCATACGAATTAGACTGGAAGATTTGGGAACATCAACGTAACAAACAGAATCTTTAACAATACTCCTTTACCCTATGCAGAAGGCCGAAATTACGCGTATTTCCGACTATCTCATAAGGAGATGAAAAATGAGAAAGATAACAAGCAAGGCTCAAAGTTTTATAAAGAGCTTACATGAGTATATTATCTGTAGTCCACAATCCAGAAAAGATGTCGCAAGAAAAACAGAGACTCAAATACAAACTGAGATTAGACCAGTTATATTAGGGTATTTGGAAAGATATTTTAATGAACAAGGTTACAAAGACTTCGTTGCAAAAGCCAACAAGTCGTTTTACTGGGAGGGAGAAGAAGGGGCCTACGGAAGAGACAAAAAAACTACTTTTGCCGCGAGAAATTATCCCGACTTCATAATTCTGAAACCTTATTTGATAGCGATTGAATACAAGAAAGCTTCAAGCGGTAGCGTTATAAAACAGGCCATCGGGCAATCAATCATACATACTCTTTGTGGGGAATTTGACTTTGTGTATTTGCTGTTTCATGATGAAAATAAAGACAAGAGAATACGCAACAGCATCAAGGATAAAACTGAGTCATATATTCTAAACAAAATGAAAAAAGACTTTAACGTATTCATAGAAATAGTCTGATAATGGGCCCACACTTGTGGCGGTTAGCGTGAGGAATTGACAGGCAATCGTTGAAATGGTGCGGTGTAAGCAGACTGCTTTAGTTGAGTAAAGAACAGTGGGAATTTTGGCAGAACTCTTTGGCTCAGGAGGACAGCTCAAAAAGGACGGGCTGCTCGTTTATGTCCATTCCAAAGATGCTCCACAAGATTCATGGTTCCGATTATCTGAAGACCCACCTACAACGATACGCATAAAACAGTCTTATCCTGCGGAGCTTTTGCAGGGCCGTGATACTATTGATGAATACCGGACTAGGGTTGCAGGAACGTCATATCGAACAGAGGATGTAAACTCTTTTGTCTCAGGCACAAATCAATCCGTCTGTGTCAAACACGAACCTTTGAAGGGACACCCTAATGCCTTAGCTGTTTACGGAATGTGGAAGGACAAAGGAGGTCATTTTCAGAACAAGCAGCTTGGGTATGTCCCAAGTGAAGAAGCCGAAGAAATTGCAGAACAGCTAAAGACTATCCGAGACTATACTTTTGCTGCGAAGCTTTGCACTCTGTTTCTACCTACCAGAGAAAAGCATGCTGGGATAAGGTTTGATTTTGTTGTATTACGTCCCGCTTTGCCACGTTTTCAGGTTCACGGCATTGACAAAGACAGTGGCCGAAAGCGAAAAAGGACATACAAAGCAATAGATGAAGAAGACGCTATACACCAAGCTTGGAAGGACAGAATTATTGTCGATACTAAGAAAATAAAGCAGCTATAATTCCGGCCGTTATAGACTTGGCCGTTAAGCCAACCAGCTACTACAGGGATTACGGAGTAAAAGCCAAGCCAAAAGACGATGCAAGATAATGAGTGAGTCGGGAAGGGCAAGAGATTAGAGGAGTCCGCCATAGTCGGATAAATATTGAAGAAGTAAGGGGAACTTGTTATACAGGCAGAAAGAGTCTGTGTCTGGCGCTTTATACAGTACGCCAGAGGCGTATAAAACTGTATAATCATTGTTGGGTCTTTTGATGGGTTTGGTGGAATTATATTTATTTCTTGACGGGGCTATGGCGGGGGGTATAATCGGTGTGGTAGTTTAAGGGGATTTGATATAAGGATTTATTTGGCGAGGTGCGATTATGGCACGAATACATGACAGTCGTTGGTCAGATGAAGAGACAAAGGGGCCGCTTGGCCCGAACATCAGTTTCGACGTGCGCTGGCTTAAGCTGATAATACCTGCCGTAGTGCTGCTGTGGGCGTTGTCGGGGATATATATAGTTCGTCCGGACGAGCAGGGTGTTGTTCGGAGGTTTGGCAGGGCGGTGCGCGTGACGGAGCCCGGGCCTCATTACCATTTACCTCGTCCGATTGAGAAGGTTAACAAGGTGAAGGTAAAGCAGGTCAGGCGGATTGAGATTGGCTTTATAACGGTCAGCCAATCTCCTGCGCGGTATAAGTTTATTCCGGAAGAGTCGCTGATGCTGACGGGTGATGAGCAGATAATAGACGCACAGATAACGGTTCAGTATCAGGTCAGCGACCCGGTAAAGTTTTTGTTTAATGTGCGGGACCTGGAGCGGCGGCACGGGGCATTAATGGACGCTGCGGAAGTGGCATTGCGTCAGATTGTAGGCAAGCGTCCGATTGATGATGTTTTGGTGGCGGAGAAGCTTCAGGTGGAGATTGATACGCGTGAATTACTGCAGCGAATAATAGACAGGTATGACAGCGGGATAAGCGTTAAGGAGGTAAAGCTTCAGACGGTCCGTCCGCCACAGGAGGTAGCCGCGGCATTTAGCGACGTTGTAAGCGCGAAGGAAGATAAAGACAGGCTGATTAAGGAGGCGCAAGGGTATCGAGAGGATATTTTGCCGAAGGCGAGGGGTAAAGCGGCAAGCGTAATCAGAGGGGCGGAGGGTTATAAAGCGGAACGGATAAAACGAGCAGAGGGCGACGCGGCGAGGTTTCTGACGGTTTTAAAGGAATACGAAAAAGCGAAGGAAGTAACGCGGAAGCGGCTGTATTTAGAGACGATGGAGAAGATTCTGCCGGGGATAAGAAAATTTATTGTGGACCCGGAGGCTGGGGGGAACGTGCTGCAGTTTTTGCCTCTTGAGAAGGGAGGTGCGAAATGAGCCCGAAAACAATCATTCCAATCGTTTTGGTTGTTGTAATAGTCATTGCTCTGGGCTTATCGGTGTTTGCGGTAGACGAGACCCAGCAGGCGATTGTTACTCGATTGGGTAAATACATGAGGACGGTTTCGGAGCCCGGGTTGAATTTTAAGGTTCCATTGCTCGATGCGGTACACAAGTTTGAATCGCGGGTGCTGGAATATGACGCAGGCAAGGCGAAAATCATTACGAGCGACAAGAAACACCTGGATATTGACAACTATGCGCGGTGGAGGATAGTTGACCCGCTGAAATTTTACCAGACGGTGCGGAGCGAATCCGGGGCGCAGATGCGACTGGATGATATAGTTTTCTCTGAGCTTCGTGAGGAAGTTGCAAGACACACGCTGACTGAGATTGTCTCTGTGAATCGCGAGGCGATAATGGAGAAGGTGCACAAGCAGTGCGATGAGAAGGCGCGTGGGTACGGGATCGAGGTGATTGATGTTCGTATAAAGCGTGCGGATTTGCCGG
>CAZENQ010000080.1:0-14563 GCA_964513655.1 uncultured Pirellulales bacterium
TCTTTGCAGCAAGCGCATCTTTTTTCATAAGGCCTGCACCGATTATTCCAAAACTCCAGGTTCTCATATTTGCTTTTCTTTGGCTTCGCTGTCTCCTTAGACCCTCTCAGGTACAACATACCCTCTGCGGTATTTGCGCGTCAGCATCCGATTGGCCTGTCTGTCATCTACAAATCTTTCTTTCGCACCGTCGAAGGTAAGCTTGCGTCCAAGCCGGTAGGAGATATTCGCTAAATGAGGCAGCGCCGTCGACATATAGCCGACTTCGATGTCACACGTCAGGTCTTCTTTGTTTCCGGAGCGCACAGCGTGGATAAAGTTATCAAGGTGCCCTTCACCGCCCGCACCTGTCAAATCCATCGGGTCGGCAGACGGTTCCGCAGCTTCAGAGCTCGGCCCCGGCTCATCGTTTCTGCCGAAGTATGTTTTCCATGTGCTGCCGTCGACGGACATCCAGCCCTCTGTGCCGTAGAAAAGGTTACCGATTTTGATATCTTCCTGCTTGGGTGTTTCCTGCCCGGAGCCGATTGCCGACTCTCCGTTTGTATAAACGCCGCGGACCTCGAACTGCAGAATCTTTCCGTCGCTATACTCGAAAGTAGCGGCTTGTGTATTGGGTGTCTCTTGGGCGGAATCGTACGCGAAATAACCGCCGCAGGAGTGGATTTTGACCGGATGCTCGTTTTTATTAATTCCCCAGCGGGCTACGTCGAACTGGTGAGGGCCCTGGTTGCCGATATCGCCGTTGCCGTAGTCCCAGTGCCAGTGCCAGTTGTAATGGAAACGGTTGTAATTAAAAGCCCGTTCGGGGGCAGGACCGAGCCACAGGTCATAATGAACTCCCTTCATATAGTCACTGTCGTAGTTGATACCTTTCTCACCCCAAACCCAATATTCGTAGTTCTTGCCTGTACCTAATCCGTCAGGGCATCTTCCAAGGCTACCGCGGGGCTTAAAGCACAGGCCTCTGGCCATATAGATTTCGCCGAGCTTGCCGTCATGCAGGAATTTCATCGCCTGACGAACGTTGTTGATGGAGCGGTTCTGAAATCCCACAGAGACTATGCGGTTGTACTTTCGGGCAGCTTCAATCATCTTTCTGCCTTCCCGGATATTGTGTGAGCAGGGCTTTTCCACATAAACGTGCTTGCCCGCCTGACACGCCCATATCGTGGCGAGAGCATGCCAGTGATTGGGGGCGGCAATGACAACTGCTTCAATGTCTTTGTCGTCGAGTACACGTCGCAGGTCATACTCAGTGCCGGGCTCAAAATCCTGGATTTCTCCGATTGTTTTGACACGCTCGTCAAACAGGTTTTCGTCGATGTCACAGAGCGTTTTGACGCGTACGCCGGGAATCTTGCCGAATCCCTCCGCGAGATCCATTCCGCGCCCCCGGATGCCGATGACTGCTAAGTTAATGCGCTCGTTCGCGCCGATGATACTGCCTTTGGCCGTGCGCCTTGCTTCGGGACTGGCACAACCGGCCAAAGTGCTGGCAGCGACAATGCTGGCAGCGGTTTGAGTGCTCCGGCTCAGGAATTCGCGACGTGAGATTTTTTTGCGTTTGGAAGACATTTTGTTTCTCCTTAACCTTGGCTAAAACCTACAAATCAAGAACTTATTTTTGGGTTGGCGAGAACAAGACACGCAACCATCATTTGCGTTCCGGATTTAAGACTTTGTATGTTAATGAATTTTGTCACGCTTGGCAAAGAAAATCTCCTAAGTGCCAAGACGTTTTTGCGGCTGGGTCACCGAGTGATTCTACTCCGTGGATTTGCTGCTTGACAACTCGATTGTTTCAGGCAAAATGTCCCATTGGCTACGTGGCTTGGGCATCGCAGTCTTTGCCTGGAAACGCTCAGCCGCCGCATAAAGGGAATATCAAGATAATAGACCAGAGGAGCTAAATAAATGAGAGAAGAAAAAACCAGGAGGCAGTTTCTCAAAGTAGCTGGTGCGGGGACGGTTGCGTCGCTGGCGAGCGTAAGTGGCTGTTCGCGGACACACGGCCAACAGAGCTATCCGAGCAAACCAGCACCCAAAAGACTCTTTCAGTTGGGTCTGGCCTCTTACACTTTCAGAAAATTCAGCCTTGACCAAACCCTAACGATGACCCGGCGGCTCGGATTAAAATACATTGCTCTTAAAAGTTTTCACCTGCCGTTGGAAAGCACTCAGGCCGAAATCAAAACAGTAGCCGCGAAAGTTAAAAGCGCCGGACTGGAGCTGTATGGCGGCGGAGTAATCTATATGAATAGTGACGCTGAAGTCCACCGCGCCTTTGATTATGCAAAGGCAGCCGGTATGCAAGTCATTATCGGAGTGCCAAAACCGCAGCTCCTGGGACTGGTCAATAAAAAAGTTACCCAGTACGATATCAAGGTCGCCATCCATAACCATGGGCCAGGCGACATGGTTTATCCGACGCCCCAGAGTGCTTACGAGAAAATAAAAGACTTGGACAGACGAGTCGGGCTTTGTATCGACATCGGGCACACACAGCGAGCCGGTGTGGACCCGTCTGAGTCGGCACAGAAGTTCGCAGACCGCCTATTGGATATACACGTAAAGGACGTCTCCGAGGCGAGGGCCCAGGGTACCACGGTTGAGATAGGACGAGGAGTAATCAATATACCAAAGTTCGTCACAACGCTGCTGAAGATAGAATATACGGGCGTTGTGTCGTTTGAATTTGAAAAGGACGAGCGAGACCCGCTGCCGGGAGTGGCCGAATCGCTGGGCTACGTCAGGGGAGTGCTCGCCGCTGTCTAAATGGGCTTCTGGCCCGAACAATGGAAGGCTGAACAGATATAAGGCGTTCTTTTGTGGAAAGATGTGGGGACTAATGAAACAAAACAGAGGTTTAAGAATGAATCGGAGAATCTTATTGACAGGTATGTTAATAACCACGGCCTTGGTATTGCCGCTTGCCGCCGAAGGCGAAAATGATGTCTTTCGGATTGGAATGATTGGTCTTGACACATCGCACGTGATTGCCTTCACCAGCGACATCCATAACCCGGACAACAACTATGGCTGCAGGGTGGTTGTCGGCTATCCCGGCGGCTCGCCCGACATCGAGGCCTCGGCAAGCCGCGTCGAGGAATACACAAACCGCCTGCGTGACGAATTCGATGTTCAGATGACAGACAGCATCGAAGAGTTGTGCAAAAAGGTAGATGGCGTGATGCTGATGAGCGTCGACGGCCGGCCGCACCTCGAACAAATCAAGCCGGTCATCGCGGCGGGAAAACCTGTGTATATCGACAAGCCTATGGCCGGTAATCTTGCCGACGTAATTGAGATATTCCGCCTTGCAAAGCAAAACAACGTCCCCTGCTGGTCGAGTTCATCGCTGCGGTATTGTCCAAGCATTAGTGGAATGAGGAACAATGACCAAGTGGGTGAAGTGCTGGGCTGCGACGCGTTTAGCCCCTGCTATCTCGAGGAGCATCACCCCGACCTGTACTGGTACGGTGTGCACGGCGTCGAAACACTTTACACCATAATGGGCCCGGGCTGCGATACGGTTCGCCGCCTGCATACCAAAGACACCGAATTCGTCGTTGGCCTTTGGAAAGACGGGCGGATAGGCACGTTCAGGGGCCTTCGCAGCGGCAAGAAAGATTACGGCGCGCTCGTATACGGCACGAAGGGAATTGTTCCGAGTGGTAGATTTACCGGCTACGGCCCACTCGTGGAAGAAATCATAAAATTCTTTAAGACCGGCAAAGTGCCCGTGCCCCCTGAAGAAACGATTGAGATTTTTGCCTTTATGAGCGCCGCCGATGAGTCGAAGGCCCGAGCTGGAGCGGCCGTTTCCATTGAGTCGGTCATTGAAAAAGCCAAAAACAAATGCAGCAGGAAAGGAACTGAAATGGAATTCACTGGAGCCAAAGGCGAAGTGAAGCTGATGACCTTGGACCCGGGCCATTTTCACGCTGCGCTGGTTCAAAAGACGATGTACGACCAGGTCTCGCCGATGGTGCACGTGTACGCTCCAGAAGGACCCGATGTTGCGGACCATCTAAAGCGCATCGAGGGCTTTAATAACAGACCGGAAAATCCGACCAACTGGCTGCAGGAGGTTTACACCGGCGATGATTTTCTTGAAAAGATGCTTGAGCAAAAACCGGGCAACGTAGTGGTGTTATCGGGTAACAACAAGAAAAAGGCCCAGTACATCAAGGCCTGTGTCCAGGCTGGCTTAAATGTGCTGGCGGATAAACCAATGTGCATCGATAGCAACGGCTTCGAACTTCTCCGGGAGGCCTTCAAATTAGCACAGGAAAAGGGCGTATTGCTTTACGACATTATGACGGAACGGTCTGAGATTACGACTATCTTGCAGAAAGAGCTGGTGCAGAATAAAGGCGTTTTCGGCCGACTGAAAAAAGGCTCCGTGGATGACCCCTCGGTCGTCAAGGAAAGCGTCCACCACTTTTTCAAGTACGTGGCGGGAAATCCAATCAAGCGCCCCCCCTGGTATTTTGACACCACCCAGCAGGGTGAAGGAATCGTGGATGTTACAACTCATCTGCTGGATTTGGTGATGTGGGAGAGCTTCCCGGGCGAGGTTATTGATTACCAAAAAGACGTCGAAATAAAAAAAGCCAGGCGTTGGCCGACCGAGGTTTCTCCAGAGCAATTCAAGAAGGTTACAAGACTCGACGACTTCCCGGATTTTCTAAAGTGCAATTTGAACGACAAAGGTCTCCTGCCGTGTTACGCCAATGGCGAGGTCATTCTTACCCTCAATGGTATTTATGCAAAAACGTCGGTCAGGTGGGATTTCCAGGCTCCGGAAGGTGCAGGCGATACTCATTATTCGGTTATGAAGGGCACTAAAGCGGACATAATCATACGTCAGGGCAAAGAACAAGGCTATCGCCCGCAGTTGTATGTACAGCCAACAGAAGGCCCGGACAAGCGCCAGTTAGCAGAGGCACTTAGAGAGGCAATCACCACCCTGCAAGGTGACTACCCCGGCCTGGAGCTTGAGCCCCAAGGTGACATCTGGCATGTCCTGATACCCGACAGGTTTCGGATTGGCCACGAGGCCCATTTCCGACAGGTTACCGAAAGATACCTGAAATACCTTGTTGATGGCAGACTGCCCGACTGGGAAGTGCCAAACATGATAGCTAAGTATCGTACCACAACCGAGGCTTTGGAACTCGCCGGCGCGGAAAGCTGCGGCCCGAAACAGAAGGTCGAGTTTGTCCCCGACGATAACAAAATTGACGTGATGGTTGGGGACCGACATTTTACGAGTTACCTTTATGGCGATGAGCTGACCAAGCCGGTCCTCTTCCCTGTACATACACCCTCGGGCATTGTTGTCAATCGAGGTTATCCACTGGTGACAGTTGAGGGTGAAAGTAAAGATCACCCCCATCATGTCGGTATTTTCTTTACTTACGACCGGGTCAACGACGATGGTTTCTGGAACAATACCACCTCACCTCCGCAAATCAAGCACGTAAAAGTGACGCAGATGGACGGCGGAACCGGAAAGGGAAAACTTTCAACTGTCGCCAATTGGGTAGGTAAGAGCGGCCGAGTACTGCTGCAGGAAAGCAGAAGTATGGTCTTTCGCGCCAACGAGAATGAATATGCCATTGATTTCAGCGTAGACCTTACGGCCCAGGATACAGAGGTTGTATTTGACGATACCAAAGAAGGCATGTTTGCCATGCGGGTCGCTCACTGGCTGAGGGAAAACGAAACCGGTGAGTATCTCAGCTCCAATGGCGACAAGACAGAGAAAAACGTATGGGGCAGACGCGCGCGATGGGTACGCTTAGAAGGTGAGAAAGACGGAAAAACAATCGGCATTGCTATCTTTAACCATCCGGCCAGCGTCAACTACCCCACTTATTGGCACGCTCGCGGTTACGGCTTATTTTCAGCCAATCCGTTAGGCCAATATGCTTTTGAAAAGGGCCGCAAGCAAGCCAATCCACAGCCGTTTCAGCTTACGCTCCAACCCGGCCAAAGCGCACACTTTAGATTTAGCTTGGTTGTTTACGAAGGACACAGGACCGAAGAACAACTCCAACAGCAATTCGAAAGGTTCACCGAATAACCACAAGTAAGGATACTTGTTATTTAGCTATAAGTGGACTGCCAAGTGTACGTGTTGTCCGCGTTGCGTAACGCCCCCGGCGGGACTCGAACCGGCAGGCAAAGGCCGGTTACGGAGTAAAATAAAATATCAACTCTTCCCCGCCTCGTTTGCTCAAACTGAGCCGCAGCTTGTTCCTGACTCCAAAGAGGCTATAATGTCGCGGTGTATGCCGGGTGATGACTTGAATTTTTACCCGTACAGTTAGGAGATAAAGACCATGCTTTGCAGTTCTGTGACCCGAAGCCGGATATCTGCTCGTTTTATAAGACAAGGAGCCGCGTATAAGATTTGGATAGCCGTGATTATTTGTTTTTTGGCGGTTAGCCAGGCCGGGGCTGATGAAGTGGTGCTCGTTGGGGGAGATGTCATCCACGGCAAAATAATTGGGCAAAGCGACCTTGCTGTCGTGCTTGAGCATAACGACCTTGGACGAATTGAAATATCAAGAGACCGGATTAAATCCATGACTTTCGATTCACCAGAGACTGGCGAGGCCACAGAACCATCAAAAGAAGCTGAAATAAAGGCTCAGCAGCAAACAGAGACCGAAAAAACCCAGGGAAGTGGCTGGCTTGAGCCAAAGTTCAAAAAACTGGACAGCTGGTCTTCAAAAATGAAGAAGAAAGGATGGAGCTTTTCTGCTGACCTTTCCCTGGACAACTCCACCGGCAATACGGATGAGCAATCTCTGCGTATCGGTGTCGATGCAAAGCGCGTGCTTGAAGATAGAAGATTTACAATGGATTTCTCATATTTCAATAAGGTCAGCGAGAGTACTACAACGGATAACAAAGCTTCGTTAGGTGTCGTGCGTGACTGGCTTAAGCCCGAGTCGCCATGGTTCTTCTTTTTGATGGGACGATTTGACTATGATGAGTTTGAATCATGGGAGGAGAGAGCAGCCGGCCACGTCGGTCCCGGGTATCATCTCATTGCCAACGACAAAGTTACACTTGATTTAAGAGTCGGCGCAGGCGCCCGCAAGGAATGGGGCTCCGATAACGACGATGTAAGAGCCGAGGGGCTTGGCGGGATTAATTTTAACTGGAAAATTACTGAAAGGCAGAGTTTGAATGCATCTTCATTTATATACCCGGTTCTCAGCGACACGGATGATTACAGGACAAGGACCAGCATGGACTGGCGTTTTATGCTGCATAAGGAATCAAAGATGAGCTTCCTCGTAGGGCTTTTGCACGAGTACCAGGCCATAGTGGACCCGGGCAAAGACAGGAACGACCTGAGGATATATACAGGTATCCGGTACGAATTTTAGTTAATACTGTTCTGGTGCATTTATACTGCGCAGTATTGATTAAGACGATATTTTACTCCGGGAACGGATGTGAAAATCACCCCCAATAAACAGCAAATCACCAAGGTTATCGCTTGCAGAACGCGCCGGTTCTGTGTAGTCTGTTGAACAGAAGATTTTGGCAAGGAGGCCATGGAGTGGTGCCGGTTGGATTTGGCGGGGAATCCAGCATATCCGCCAGGGTAACCATGAATAATAGTCCTGACAAGAGAAGAAACTTTGTTCGTTTTGTTTGTTCGAAAGGAGATGCAATGGGACATTTTTTAGTGAAGTCGAAATCGTTGCAGAGCCTTGTCATTTTTTTTGGCTTTGTGGTAGGTGGATTTGCTGGTTCAGTCCGTGCCGGCGGGCTTTATCTTGAGAGTGAATTCGGCACGCCGAGTATGGGAGCGGCCGGTGCAGGTGCGCAGGCAGAGGCGTGGGACGCTTCGACGGCTTGGCACAACCCTGCAGGTATGACGCGTATCGACGGAAGTGAATTAATGCTCACAGGCGGGTTTGGTTTTTCGAGAGTAAAATTTGACAGGGACTTCGTCTTTCCCGGAATAACGGGCGGTGATGGAGGTGACGCAGGGGGTTTTTTCCCGCTGGGAGGGATATTCTACGTACACAGTCTCTCGGATGACTGGAAATTCGGTTTGAGTACTTATTCGATTTCCGGGGCGGTTCTTGATTACGAGAACGACTGGGCGGGCAGATTCTTGGTACAGGATGTAGAAATTATTACGGCAACTGTCCAGCCGTCGCTGGCCTACAGGCTCAACGATGAGCTGTCCTTGGCGGCGAGTTTTGGGGCAATATATGGGAACCTTGAGATGGATTTGGCAATTCCAGGCGTTGGAGGACTACCCGGTCCAACAAACGCAACCCTTGACGGTGACGACTGGGAATACGGTTATGGTTTTTCTGCTCTATACGAAATCAGTGAAACCACCCGCATAGGTGCGATGTACTGGTCGGAGGTTGAATTTAACTTCAGCGGCGATCTGAAGGTAACAGGCGTAGGAGGTGTAGGGTCTGATACTGATTTACCTTTAGCCCAATTTGTCAGGGGTGGTATTTATCATCAACTCAACGAGAAATGGGCACTTGTAGGGACAGTTGCGTGGGAAGACTGGAGCACAATGGGCGATGTGTTTGTATCAACAGACGGCGGAGCAGGTGCATCATTGCCGCGCAACTGGAGCGATACTTATCATTATGCAGCCGGTTTTCACTATCGGCCAAAGGATAAATGGTTAATCAGGGCAGGTGTTGCATACGATACCAACCCTGTGGATGCTTCTGACAGAACGCCGGATATGCCGATAGACCGTCAGGTTCGTTATGCGGCGGGTGTTCAATACGAGTATAGTGAGACTCTTACCCTTGGTGTATCCTTTGAATATATGGATATGGGCAGTGCTAAGATAAGAAGGCCGTTATTTAGAGGTGATTATGAAGATAACGATATTTATGTCGTGGGTGTGTTTGCGAACTGGAAGTTCTGAACATGCGAGTGCCACTTTTTTAAAGAAATCCCCCAAAACTATACTGGATTGCCTTCGACACAGCGGAGCTGAGGAATTTGGGTTCGATGTACAAATGAAAGGCCCAATAATTGGCTTGACGATGCGTTTTTAGTTAATACCGTTATTGTCTCGGCGAGCTTAGGAGGATAGGATAGATAGTGATAAAAACAAGGAGACAGAAAAATGAAAGGGAAAAGTTTATTGATGGTGGTTGCGGTTGGGATTATGGCAGTGCAATGTGGTTGCACGGCACAGAGGGCTCAGACCACGGGGTTTCTGAGCGATTACTCGAAGCTGGAGGCGCAGTCCGATGTCAGTTCTCGGTACCTCGCGCCCGGCAATCGGCTCGCCAGCTATTCGAAATTTATCATTGACCCGGTCGTGATACATTTCCACACCCGTTCCAAGGCCGCGGAAAAGCTCAAGGAAGAGGATCTTAGGGACCTCAAGAACTACATGCACGATGCGCTGGTCAAGGCAATTGAAGACCGCTACGAGATTGTTTACCAGCCTGGTCCGCGAGTCGCGAGGCTCAGGGCTGCACTTACGGACCTGAAGAAGTCGGGCATTGTGCAGAACATTCTGCCTATCGGCAAGGCCATCGGCAGCGGGCTCGGCGGCGCATCGCTCGAAGCGGAGCTGCTGGATTCACAGACCTCAGAGCAAATAGGAGCCCTTGTCGAGTCGCAGTTAGGAGAGAGATTATCACTTGACGGCTATTCGACCTGGGGCGATGCAAAGGCGGTTATGGACCGTTGGGCCAAGCGGTTCCGCAAGCGACTGGACGAAGCCCACGGCTATTGAGTTCATAAAGGTCAATTTAAATTGGCCGGTAAAGTAAACTGCTGCCACCGCTTAGGGTATTCCCCTATAGAAAAATCAGGCTCAGCCCTGAGTTGATGCTGTCCAGCGATGTGTTATAATCCTTAACGTATTGGTTGGATACCGGTAACCGCCCAAACTATGATTTGGTTGAGATAGCAAAATGAAAATGACAAGTTTTTTAGTTGTTGTGACTGGCCTTTGTACGCTGGGGATGCTCTGCGGCTGTGCTGAAGGTCCAGGTCGCACGTTTGGCAGGGGTGCCGCCCTGAAGGCCGGCCAAATGTCCAAAGAGCGCCTCCGTGAAGAGCTCGATAATTTTGAGGAATTCTTCCGAAATAATACCAGCCAGGCGCTCATGGAAATCGAGCAGCGACAACCCACAGTCAGGACAAATAGAACTGTGCTGCTTTTAAGGACACGGGCGAACCAGGCCTTTCATACTATGATGGAGCATGACGACCCCATTATTGCGTTTATTGAGACCTGGGGGCTTTGTGTACGTACGACTCAGTATTTTGAAGAAGGCCACGGCAGTAGATTTTTTGGTGAGCACCAGCATTTCATTGTTGACGCCACCAAAAGAAATGAAGCTGAAATCGAGCGAATCGGCAGGCTCCTGCTGGATGATGAGATGTTTGCCGGGACGCGCAGAAATATCCATGCATTTGCCGGCCGCAATCCAATCAAAGACACATATTCCAACGGCGTTGTTTATGCAACACAGGTCAGGGCCGGTGAGCCAAATCCGTACGTAGACGTTGTTACGCTGCCACTGGCGCCCTTCGAGGCATTAAGAGGGGTTGACCGCACAGCCCTAGCGATAGACAAATTCAGTAACACGGCATCGCGTTTTGCCGATGTTGTCGAGGGATTTCCCGAGACCTCTAAATGGCAGATGCAACTGCTGCTCTACGACCTTGAAGAAACCGAGATGGCGAAGTCGTTTCTGGCAAGCGTGTCTCAGCTTTCCGAGAGCAGCGCCCGGCTGGCTGAGACAACGGAAAATCTGCCGGAAGAGATTCGCCGGCAGCTGTCCGAACTGATTGAAGAGGTTAATGCCAGGCAGGCCAACATTCAGGCAACACTCCAACAGGCGGAGAAAACCGCCGAGACTTTTAGCCGCACAGCAGAGGGTGCAAATCAAGCCGCACAGCAATGGGATGCCGCCGCCAAGAGCACTGCTCTGGCGCTGCAGGAGTTTGCAAAACTCAAGCCACCTAAAAAGAAAACTACCCAGCCCGCAAAGCCTTTCGACATTCTCGAGTACCGTGACACCATAGAAGCCGCAGCCAAAACCGCCAATGAGTTGAGAGAGCTGGCAATTGAAATCCGCACACTGGCAGAACCCGGCTTTATAGATGCGACTTTAGGACGGACGACCAAACAGGCCCGCGGCCTGACAAACTATATCTTTTGGCGGGCGGCTCTGCTTGCCGTGCTTGTCTTTGCGCTGGCTTTGGCCTATCGTATTGTAATTAATCGTGTAACCGGCACACAAAGCAAGGAACCATCGAGAAATGTGTGACAGTGTAGAAGCTGTTCAATTCTTACATTAGTCCCCGTAGGTATAACGAATGTTTCACCAGGAAAACCGCCAAAATTACAGACAATGGTCTGAGTGATAGGATTAAAACAATTTTCGTGAAAGAATTTAAGGAGCTGTAACTATGGAACACAAAAAGCATGAAAACGCCGCCAGGCTGAGCCTGAAGAATATTGCCATAGGTTTTCTGCTTGGCGTTTGCCTGATGTTAGGGATGGGGGCCAACGGTGGCAGCGGCCGCTATCAATCCTGCGCTGCCGGAGATGACTCCTCGGCCGTCTTTGTCACCGATACCCAGACAGGCCATACATGGAGGCTCGGCAGAAAGGATACATTGGACTTCGGGACACCGCAAGAGCGAAGGTCTGAGCGGGCCAAGCAGAAGACCACTAAGGCAAGATAGTAGACAGTGTACTAACACCCGAACCCAGGATGTGAGAAACTATAGCTGCTTTCTGTTTTGCGCCAGACGGCCCCCGGTTCCAAAACCCAGATCCAAAAGCTGCCGCTAAAGACCGCTGTTATCTGCACCGCCCCGCCGATTCACGGATGACCAGCCGCTCACTCAATCTGATAACCTCAGGTCTCGGTTCACCGGCGCTCCTCATTTGTCGCAGTAGCAGCTTGGCTGCAAGCCGGCCCATCTGTTCCGACCTCAAATCAACAAACGTAAGACCGGGACTCATCACATTACACGCATATTCATCACAAAAACATATCAGGCTCAACTGCTCCGGCACCGAAATACCAAGATTCTGTGCTGCCTGCATCAGGTTCAATCCCTCCATGTGCCCGCATGCAACAATCGCCGTTGCCCCGCGCTCTAAGACCGCTGATTGCAGAAAGCCCGCCGCTGACTCAAGCGTCTCTTCATGTCCGTCAATCGCCGAAAGCCCCCGACTCGCCAGTTCCGACAGATACGCCCGCCGTCGGTCCTCTAAACTGCTGCCGTGCCCTTCAGGATAACCCGGCAGTGGACCGGCATAAGCAATCCGCCGGTGTCCAAGCTCTATCAGATAACCAACCGCCTGGCGCATCCCGTCGATATCATCTGGAACCACTGAACAGCCGCGCGCCCCGCACAGACCGTTTATCACCACATATGGAATCCCCGCCATCTCCATCTGCCCCATTGTCACCGATGAACACCTCCCAAGCACAACCGCACCGGAGATACTCCACGACGGCAGCTCACTCGCCTCAGGCTGCTGCACCGACACGTTCAGTATAACATCGTATTTCTCCGGAGCTGCTCTGAGGCTCTCCGTAAGCGAACTAATCGCCGTCTGATAGATATTACCGAACCTGCTAAGCGCATTCGCACCGCCAAATACCGATATCATACCGGTCTCGGTATTTGTAAGGCTTCGAGCGATTAAGTTTGGCCGATAGTTCAACTCCCGTGCCGCTCTGATTACTCGCCGCCGAAGTGTGTCACTGACCGAAAAACCCTCCCCGAGCTTGTTATTCAGGACCCGGCTGGCAGTCGATTTGCTCACCCGGGCCCGCGCTGCAACGTCCTTCAGAGTAACTGACGACCTGCGGGACTCACTTTCCAGTCTATCACCTTCAGACCCCATTCACCCTTCTCCAAACAACACTCGCTCCCGGACACCACCTCTTCTAACAAACTTGGTTTGCCAAAGCAACCGGTTGCTAACTCCATTATTGTACGCTTTTCCTTCTGATAAGTCAACCAATCTCTTCATTAAATCACAAATTTTATCGTATAATAACGACCAGCTCCAATAGCGCATAAGAAAAGGGCGAGTCAAGGAGGACGACTCGCCCCTTGTGACAAATAAGTCACTTTTTCCTCTTTAGCTGTCTTCTCAGTGCCTGCGCTTTCTAAGCAGCACCAGACTGCCGAGCCCTAAAAGGGCAACAGTTGTCGGCTCAGGGACAACTTGAATG
Organism: uncultured Pirellulales bacterium; assembly: GCA_964513655.1. Classification (GTDB taxonomy): domain Bacteria; phylum Planctomycetota; class Phycisphaerae; order Sedimentisphaerales; family Anaerobacaceae. Next base: position 13,245 of record CAZENQ010000080.1, read on the forward strand.
TCCGCTGTAGCCAGCTGCGTTCCGCCTGATCCGCCGTTTGTCAAATCAATAGTATACGTCCCTACAGCAAGTCCTACGAATTCCACAGTCGACCAGTCACCAACAACAGGTGCATTGGCACCCTTGCCGGAGGACGCGTAATCATGACCAGCGTCTGGATTACCGCCACTCGTGACGGAACCGCTGCCGCCGGCCGCTGGCAGTAGTATCGTAGCATTCTGCATCTGAGCATTCGAAGGATACTCGCTCGTGGGGATAAGGTACACGCCCCACGTAATCTCTTCAGCCGTATCTGAGCTGATTGTAATCACGACTGCTACGCTGATATCTACCGACGTAACAGGCACATCCATACTCAGTGTCGCTGAAGCGACCGATGACATAATTAGCACAGGCACAAATGTACAAAAAGCTAAAAAACAAAACTTCCTTTTCATCATAATGTGCCTCCTAACTATTTTCTCTTCTTCCTTTTCTGTTAATACAAAACTCCCTTCTCGCTCTCAATGTGCACGCGTTAGTCGGTGCCGTGTGGGGGTCCTCTTCTGGCAACGAGCCAAAAGAACCGTCACCTCTCTTGCACGCCCATTTCGAACAAATTTAAAAAACAATTTTCTCGGAGTGGGGAAGATATGTGAGATTCAGAAATGGTCACCCTTGCTCGTCCGCCGCCTAACACCTCGGCGGCCTACTTCTCATCACTCACTCTTCTCTTCTCTACTCCTCTTCTCCAACCGGGTAACTCATACCAAAACGGCTGCACAAGCAACCGGTTGCTAACTCAACTCATTTGATTGTACGCGACGACCACCCCCCGTGTCAAGCATTTTCCCCTTGTTCCGATAATTTTTTGAAAATTTTTCACTTAGCAACCGGTTTCTAACCCAAATCCTCGAAATCTGCCCAAAATCCCACATCTTCACCCCTCAAAGCTCAGCGAAGACCCCGGGCTTGACCCGCAACCCAGAAAACACAAGCTGGGGCCCAGAAAACGCGATCCGAGGCCCAAAAACTTGACCCGGGACCCGGAAATCCGCAAAAATCCCCCAAAATCCCCACGTGCCCTACTAAACATCTCCGCGAAGCCCTTCCTTATTGCTTAGCCCCCAAGCCCAACCGGCGTCAACAAAAAAGGGCCGGCCGGACATAAGCCCAACCGACCCCGCATTACAACTATTACCAATCACTAATCTTATTTCTGGTGAATCTGGACATTCCCGCCGCCAAGATAACCTTGCGCCTTATGCTTCGGCACCGGAGGACCATTCTCCGTATCAACATCCGGCCCCATCCATATCTCTATCTTAAACCAGTCTCCC
>CAZENQ010000081.1:0-14502 GCA_964513655.1 uncultured Pirellulales bacterium
TCGTTACCGTGCTCGGCCAAAAGGGCCTTGTTGGCGGTGACGACGTCCTTGCCAGCCTCTAACATTTTAAGCTGGATATCCCTCGCTGCATCGGTACCGCCGACCAGCTCGACGCCTATTTGAATAGTGTCATCGTCTAATAGTTTGTTCAAATCATTGGTAAGGATACCGTCGGGCAGCTTTACCTGCCGCGGTGACTGCGTATCGACATCGACGACACATGCAAGCTCCAGCCGCAGACCGGTCTTGGCCGCAATCGAATCAGCTTCTTCGAGTATCAGCTTCGCAACCCCGCAGCCAACGGTGCCGAAGCCGACAAGACCAACTTTTACATTTCTCTCAGCCATAATCCAATATCTCGCAATTTACAATTCGTAGTCTATAAATCCATTGGTAAATAGTCAACAGACAATTAATCCCGGTCAAGCAAAAACCGCCAGACTCTTGAGATTATAAGGAAAGAAAATAATCAGTATAATCTTTGGGTCTCTATGATATTCGTGAAATTGTCGGGGTTGGAAAAGGCATCGAGGCCTTTGGAATTGTGTTTGGTGAGCATCTTTATCGTTGCGGCGAGTTTTTTATCGAGGCCTGCCACAAAGCAACTGGGTTTATCGGGCTGCGACTCACTCAGCTCAATTTGATAAGCGTGCAGTGTCAATCGGTCGACAAGCGGCCTTTCGGTCCGGCCTTGAGCCAATCGATAGTCCGGCTTGAAATCAGACAGAAATAACGCACGCTTGCTCCCATATAACGGGTCGATAGCTAAAGGCAGACCGATGCTGGGCAGGTGGACGCGAATTTGGTGCGTTCGGCCGGTTAAAGGATGCACCGCCAACAAAGCAGTGGAGCCGAAATCGGCAAGCAATTTCCATTCGGTAATTGCTTCTTTGCCTTTTTTACGCGCGACACGCATAAGATTGGGATTCCTGCTATCCGGGGCCAAACGAGCATCGATTGTGCCTTCAGGTGCCGAAACCGGACCGGTTACAAGAGCCAGATAGGTTTTCTTGATGAGCCTTTTTTCGAAGCAACTTGAAAACCTGGATTGCATCTGCTTCTTTCTGGCCAGAATCATGGCGCCGGAAGTGTCTTTATCCAGCCGATGCACTAAGCGAAGCTTGCTGGACACCTGCGGGCTCAGCTGCTCGGAAAGTATATCAACAAGCTGCTGCGCACCTGAGCGGTCCTTTGTAACCGATACCCCGGCAGGTTTGTTGACGACAATAATATCGACATCAGCATATATTATTTCGACTTTCTTTCTTGGCACGTACTTGCCTCTTAAGCGAATCGCACACCATAAAAGCAGGGCATCTATTATAAGAACATTGCCGATAAACTGCTATATGTGCTTGACAATCGCTATCTACGAAAGTTAAAGTACCGAGAGCGAACAATGGTATATGAATTACAGTAGATTCGGAGTGCCTCTTGATGGCAAAAAAGGTTTTGTGTGACGACTGCACGGGGCTGTGCTGCAGGTACTTCGCGCTGCCCATTGAAACGCCGGAGGACAGGGGTGATTACGATGACATAAGATGGTATCTGTGTCATAAAAATATTACGGTATTTGTAGAGGATGGCGACTGGTACATAAACATAAAAAACCAGTGCAAACACCTCTCTGAAAAAGACAAGCGGTGCAGGATATACCCTAAGAGGCCGCGGATCTGCCGGCAGTACCGCCACAAGACCTGTGACCTGGTTGAGGGCGAATACGACTACGAGCTGCATTTCACCACCGACAAGCAAATGGAAAAATACATAAAGATAAAATTCGGCGATAACGTAAAACAAAAACGGAAGATCCGAAGAAAGCAAAAGAAAGCCACATGAAGATACCGCCTGTAAAAGGCACCAGAGATTTTTATCCGCAGGATATGGCCCGCCGGAACTGGATGATTGACGGCTGGAAGAAGGTATCTCTGCGCAACGGCTTCGAGGAATACGATGGGCCGATATTCGAGTACCTGAAGATGTTCCAGCTCAAAAGCGGCGACGAAATCGTCGAGCAGCTCTTTTCACTCACCGACAGAGGCGGCAGAGACCTCGCCCTGCGACCGGAAATCACCCCCACCATGGCCAGGATGATAAACCAGCAGATAAACTCACTGCCCCGGCCTATAAAGTGGTTCTCCGTACCGAGACTTTTTCGCGCCGAGCGTCCCCAGAAAGGCCGCCTGCGTGAGTTCTTCCAGTGGAACGTCGACATAATCGGCACAGAGGACGTGCTTGCAGACGCTGAAATGATATTCTGCGCATTGGATTACCTGCAGGAAGTAGGACTGACACCGAACGACATAGTGGTCAAGATATCCAGCAGAAAAATGTTAGCGGCGCTGTTGCGGTCAATCGGTATCGCGGAAGGTGAACTTGAACCTTTGTACGCTATACTGGACAAACGCGCCAGGCTGCCCCAGGAAGCCTTCGAAGAGATGCTTACGCAACAAGTCGATGACGAAAAAAAGCGTAAAAGAGTACTTGAGCTCATGGCGATCGAATCAATCAAGAAAATTGCCTCATCGCAGGAGTTGAGCAAATCAGCAAAAGAATCCGTGGATGAGGTACAGCGCTTATTTGAGCTTCTCGATGCCATGGGAGTTGGGGACTTTTGCCAGTTCGATATCGGAATCGTAAGAGGTCTGGCATATTATACCGGCATTGTATATGAGATTTACGATAGGGACAGCCGGCTTCGCGCTATCGGCGGGGGTGGCAGGTACGACAACCTGCTGCGTGATTTTGGTGGCCCGGCCGTACCGGCCACCGGCTTTGGTATAGGAGATTGCGTCCTCGGTATATTGCTTGAGGAGAAAGGATTGCTCGAAAAGCAGCTGCCGACGTGTCAGTTGGATTATTTTATCGCCTGCGTCCCTGATGTAATCTTCGACGATGAATCCACACCCGAGGACCAAGCTGTTAAACTGACAGCTACACTCCGCAGAAGGGGGCTCTCTGCTGATTTCAGCTATAAGTTCGGCAGCCTTAGCAAGCAACTCAAGCAAGCCTCCGAACGCAATGCCCAGAAGTGTATTATTATTGCAGAGGAGTTCAAAAGCGGCCAGCTCGTCGTCAAAGACATGGCAACTGGCAAGCAAAAGCTGATTGAATTAGACAAATTTTTCACATAGTACCAATGGGGGAAAATGAAAGATTCCTCTCTCAACCACTACGAATGGGCCTTTGAAAACTGGCTCATTGATAACCGTATCCACTACGTTTTGGTTGACGAACAGAAGCGAGCGGCCTTCGGACGCTCAAAGCTCAAGAGCTTCGATTTTTTATTGTACCCCAGTAACCAGCAGGTGGTAATTGCCGAGGTCAAAGGAAGGTCGTTCAAAGGAACAAGTTTTGAGAAATTAACAGGCTTCGAGTGCTGGGTCACGACCGAGGACATTGAAGGCCTCACAGGTTGGCAGGATGTTTTTGGCCTCGGGCACCTGGCTGTCTTTGTCTTTGCCTATAAGATGGAGAACATCGACATCGATTTTGATGGCAGGAGTGTCTATGACTTCGGCTCAAACAGATATGTATTCTTCGCCGTCAAATTAGATGATTACCGCAAATTTATGAAACGCCGCAGCCCGAAATGGCAAACCGTAACCCTACCAGCCGAAAAATTCCGCCAGCACGCAGTCCAAATGCAAAACCTTTTGTTTTGATACCACATAGCAAGCCATGTTCAGGTCAAGTGCCAACAACATATTAGGAGTTTTCTTGAGCCTTGGCTTGTTGATACTTCTTTTCCATGGATTTCCACATCCAATATCCCCAAACATAGCCGCCTATCGGAAAGGCTATGATTGCTGGCAAAAGCCACCACAAGAAGCTGTGTCTACCAAGCAGAAAGGACATCACCACGTGCATTATTACGCTCCATAAGATGCCAGTCATTAGTCCCCAGCAAGCAACACCGTAAAGCCAGATGAAATGCTGTCTTCCCTTCTGGCGCGTTTTCTCCCAACGGTCAATCTCTTTGACGGTCATCTGCATATTTAGACCCCTAAAACTTAGCCAAAACAATTTACAAAAGAAACCGGCGCACAGCGTCAGTTTTCTTATTGACCAATTCTGGCAATTTCGAAAGTTACCGTACCGCCATCCGTGTAGTCTACAGGGTCGACACACTGGATGTATGCCTTGTCTTTATCTTCTTTGCCCGCCAGTCCCCACTCCTCCGGCGGTGAGATCAGAAGCGCATTATAGTACGGCATCAACGACACAAGCCCGTGCATACAAACCGGAATATCGCTGACAAGCTGGTAACCGTTTTCCAGCGTAAAATGGTCTCCGACTTTGTACATAGGGCACTTACCTTTAATCGCTTTGACCTTGACTAATAAATCCATCTTTTTACCTCCGGCAATCTGCACCTCAATATTCATTCACTAATGTAATTGCCTCCGTCGGCGCGTGCAAGGATTTTGTCGTCTTTCAACTCCTCAACAGGTCTGGATAAAACCTCTCGCTCTAAAACGCTTATTTTAGTATATTATCGCGGATGCGAATCATAGCCGGCAAAAAACGAGGAATGAAACTGCTTAGCCCCAGGAAAGACGTATCCCGGCCCATTATTGACAGGGTCAAGGAATCGCTTTTCAGCGTGCTCTACAAGTACGACCTGCCGGACGGCAAAATCGTCGCTGACCTGTTCTGCGGCGTCGGCTCATTGGGCCTGGAGGCACTAAGCAGGGGGGCTAACTTTGTTACATTCGTCGAAGAAGACCCGAATATTATTTCGACCTTAGAGACCAACATCGAAAAGGCCGGCTTCGTCGACAGAGCAAAAATCGTCCGGGCCGATGCCTTCAAGATTGGTGCACCGCCCAATGAGCAGCCATACGACCTTGTTTTCGTCGACCCTCCGTATGCAGACACTACAGAAATTGGCGATGACTCACCATTGAGTGAATTGCTGGCTATACTAATCAACCAGCTCGCCCCGGACGGCACCGTCGTAGTCAGAACAAGCAAACGCACACAGTTGTTAGAGCAATACGGCCAATTGCACGTAATAGAGCGGCGCCAGTGGGGGACGATGGCCGTAACCATATTACAGAAGACCAATAAATGACAAACAGACAGGCAGCTATCAAAATCATCAGGCGATTGCACAGCAAGGGTTTCCAGGCCCTGTTGGCAGGCGGCTGTGTTCGCGATATGTTGCTACGCAGACCGGCCACTGATTACGATATTGCCACCGACGCTGTGCCCGCAGAGGTGATAAAGTTATTCAGACGCACATTAAAAGTCGGAGCCAAATTCGGCGTAGTGATAGTCTTGCTCGAAGGCAAGCAGGTGGAGGTCGCAACATTCAGGACTGAGACCGGCTATGCCGACGGCAGGCACCCCACTAAGGTCAAATTCACCACTGCCGCCGAAGATGCCGGCCGAAGAGACTTTACCATAAACGGAATGTTCTTCGACCCACTGACCAAAAAAGTAATCGACTACGTCAGCAGCCGGGCCGACCTCAAGAAACGACTCATAAGAACCATCGGCAAGCCGAAAGAACGGTTTGGTGAAGATTACCTTCGAATGTTACGGGCCGTGAGATTTTCCACTCAACTCGGGTTTGCAATCGAGCCAAAGACTTTCTCAGCCATTCGTAGACACGCAAAAAGCATATCCAAAATAAGCGGCGAACGCATCGCAATGGAACTGGAGGCGATTTTAGTAAGCCCCAACCGCTCAATCGGAGCATCACTGCTGACCAGGAGCAAATTGGTGGAAACAGTCTTTCCCGGCCTTGACAGCAAAAAAATGAATTTAGCAGTTAAGATACTAAACCAACTGCGTAAAAAGGTGGATTTTCCGCTGGCGCTGGCCTGCCTGTTTGCTGGATGTCCGACCGAATTCGCGCTCGAGAAATGTCGTGTCTTGAAACTAAGCCGTAACCAGACAAAGCACATAAAATTCCTCCTGGCCAACAGGGGCAAGCTGCTCGAAGATAAAATGTTCTTGGCCGAACTGAAATTGACACTCGCGCAGCCTTACTTCTGGGACCTCTACGAACTGCAAAGAGCAATTCAAAAGGCCAAACGCAAGAGCGTTGCTCCATTGACCAAACTGCGAAGGAGAATAAAGGCCTTAGGCGACATAGAGTTAAGGCCCAAACCACTGCTCGACGGCCACGAGCTGATGCGATTAGGTGCTGTGCCGGGACCGGGCCTCGGACAGTTGGCGCAGGAAATGTATATCGCACAGTTGGAAGGTCAGTTACAAACCACTGCCCAGGCCAGACAGTGGGTACAGAAATGGCTGCAAAAACACAGAATTATTGAGAAATAGAAGAGCGCACAAATGAATCGACGGGATTTTTTGAAAACTATCGGTCTAAGTGGTGCAGGCCTGGTTCTGCCGGGATGCGCCCTCGAGCAGTCTGCACATAAGTCATCTGCCAAAAAACCCAATTTGCTCTTTGTCTTCGCGGACCAGTATCGCAAACAGGCTATGGGCTTTATGAACGAAGACCCTGTTATTACACCTAACTTCGACAAATTCGCCCGGCAGGGACTAGTCTTTACCAACGCCGTCAGTTCCCGCCCCGTCTGCTCGCCATACAGGGCAATGCTCATGACCGGACGCTTCCCACTTACAACCGGCGTAGCCAGCAACTGCATGCCGGGCACAGACCTTCAAATGCGCGCCGATGAAATCTGCATCGGAGATGTCTTAAAGGCCAACGGCTATCAAACAGGCTACATCGGCAAATGGCACCTGGAAATCCCGTCACTAAACAAATCAAAAGACCCCATTGACGGCGCAACTGTCAGTTGGGACGGCTGGACGCCGCCGGGACCCCGCCGTCACGGCTTCGACTTCTGGTATGCCTACAACTGCAACGGCAGTCACTTCGATCCTAACTACTGGAAGCTCAATCCAAAGAGAATCGATATCAAACAATGGTCCGTAGAGCACGAGACCGACATAGCCATAGACTTCATCCGCAACCGTCAAATGGATAAACCCTTTGTCTTATTCATCTCGTGGAACCCACCCCATCCACCCTTTATCGCACCGGAAAGATACAAAGCCCTATATAAAGACAAGCAGCTTCCGCCGCGCCCAAACGTGCAACTGAGCGATAAGTACAAAAGGGTTCATATGCCGTATTATGCGGCCGTTTCGTCCTGCGATGACAACTTCGGCCGGCTGCTAAGGACACTCGACGAGCTTGGCATTGCAAATGACACAATTGTCGTCTTTACCTCCGACCACGGTGAAATGCTCGGCTCGCACGGCAGGTTCTCGAAAACCGTTTGGTACGAGGAGTCAATAGGCATACCCTTTATGATTCGATGGCCCGGTCGCATCAAACCGCACCGTGACGATATGCCCTTCGCTGTCTATAACTTTATGCCGACCTTGTTGGGACTGATGGGCCTGCCAATCCCCAAGACGGTGGAAGGTACCGACTATTCCCCCCTGATGCTGGGCAAAAAAATGCAAAGACCCTCTTCGGCCTTTATAGCCAACTACGGCAACCCCGGCAGGCTCCTCGCCGTCGGCCAGGAGCCTTCGGAATGGGCACTTCAGGCAGAAGAGCTTCGCAAAAAAGGCATCGACTGGCGCACCGTAGGGTATCGAGGTCTTCGTACGAAGCGATACACATATGTAGTCAACCGCGGCCCCGAAGGCAAAAACTTAGAGCGCCTCCTCTACGACAACGCCAAAGACCCTTATCAGTTAAATCCGGTCGAAGCAACTTACGCGAACGAAAATCCGATAATGGCCAAGTTCGACAGCCAGTTGCAGCAGTGGCTCGACAAAATGAACGACCCCTTCCCTTTGAAATAATAAGAAAGGAAAATTATGTTATCAAGAACTGTTTCACTTGCACTGTGTGCCTCGATTATATGTGTGCTTACCACATCCGCCTCCGGGAAAGACTACTATGTCAGTCCCGCCGGGGACGATGCGAATCCCGGGAGCCAGTCTAAGCCATGGCAGACAATCGCCAAGGTAAATGACGCCGATTTTGCGCCCGGCGACCGTATCTTGTTCGAAGCCGGCAAGACCTTTACCGGCACAATCAAACTCGACGAAAACGACAGCGGCACAAGCGACAAGAAAGTCATCCTCACTTCATATGGCAGCGGCCGAGCTGTCATTAACGGAGAAAACGACAGCGGCCTGGCCACAAATGCCTGTGACCATCTCGTAGTCAAAAACATCAATTTCGTGGGCGCCGGACGAAAAACCGGAAATACAAAAACCGGCGTTCACATATCTGACGGCAACGCGATTGTAATTGACAGCCTCGACGTAACCGGTTTTCAAAAAAGCGGCCTGAGCTTAAGCGGCGTCCACAATGGACGAGTCACCAACGTATACGCCCACGAAAACGGCGCCGCCGGTATCGGCGCAGGCGCCTCACAAAAACGATGGTCCGACAATATCTACATCGCCAACTGCCTCGCCGAAAACAACCCCGGCGACCCCACGAACCTCACCAACCACAGCGGCAACGGCATCGTCGTCGGCCAGCTCACCAACGCCGTAATCGAATACTGCGAGGCATTTAACAATGGCTGGGATATGCCAAGAAGAGGCAACGGACCGGTCGGAATCTGGGCATGGAGCGGTGATAAAGTCACCATCCAGTTCTGCGTCGCACACGACAACAAAAGCCCCGGCCACGATGGTGGCGGCTTCGACCTCGACGGCGGCCTGACAAATTCTATCCTCCAGTACAACCTCTCATACAACAACGAAGGCCCCGGCTATTTTCTCTGCCAGTATCCAACGGCGCCGGTTTTTAAAAACAACATCGTTCGATACAATATCAGCCAGAATGACGGGACCAGAAACAACCGCATGAGCAGCATCGACATCTACGGTGGCGACGTGGGAATGTCCGACTGCGAAATCTACAACAACACAATATATAATAAAACAGGCGCTGCCATCGCCTTCGGTGGCCTCGACATACCGGGTATCGTTATTCGCAACAATATCTTTATCTTCGCGGGAGAGCTGATTGCAGGCGGCTCTAAAAGAGGGCGGTTCGAAAACAACGTCTACTGGCCTGTTGATGACCGCGACCTTATCTTTGACGGCCACAGAACTATCGAGGAATGGGCAAATGCTACCGGCCAGGAAAAGATCGGCGCCCAGGTTGTTGGCAAGTCTATTGACCCAAGGGTCACAAAGCCGGGTCTGGCCAAACTCACCGACCCAACAAAGCTTGCCACGTTGCGCCCGTACAAGCTGCAGGCCGGCTCACCCTGCATCGGTGCTGGTATCCCCATAGAAAATAGCGGCGGCCGAGACTTCTGGGGCAATAAACTCCCCGAAACTCAAAAACCATCCATCGGAGCCTGCGAAAGGCCATAAAAAAATATCGATACCAAACAACGTAACTGTTCACGAGGGCATGGAATAGTGGCAGAATAACTGCTATAATTATTCCATGCAGCCGTTTACGCTTCTTATAAAACCCTCCGGCTCCGACTGCAATCTCGATTGCAAATACTGCTTCTACAAACACCGCTCTCCCGAAATCGGCACCGGCACTCAAAGAATGACCGACCGCGTCCTCGAAAAGCTCATCAAAGACTATATGAAATTAGCATTTCCCGTCTCCGGCTTTTCCTGGCAGGGGGGTGAGCCTACATTGATGGGCCTCGATTTTTATAAAAGGGCGGTCGAACTGCAGAAAAAATACGGCCAATCCGGCCGACAGGTATCCAACGCCCTCCAGACCAACGCCGTCCTGCTCGACGACAAATGGTGCACTTTTCTCCACGAAAACAAGTTCCTTGTCGGTATTAGCATCGACGGCCCTAAGAAATTCCACGATTACTACCGAAAAGACCACTCCGGCCGCAGCACCTTCGACAAAGTAATCACAGCCATCGAAAACTGCAAAAAACACAACGTCGAATTCAACATACTCACCCTGCTAAACAATAAAAATATCGACCACCCCGACGAGCTTTTCGATTTCTTTATCGAAAACGACATAAGGTACCTGCAGTTCATCACCTGTGTCGAGCGCGACCCCGAAACGGGCGAGATTGCCGATTTCTCCATCACGCCGGCCCAATACGGCCAATTCCTCTGCCGGATTTTCGACCGCTGGCACGACCACGGCCCCGACAAACTAAGCATCCGCACCTTCGACTCAATCCTCGCCTACTGCGTCGCCGGCAAACACTCAATCTGCACCTTCGACAAGCAGTGCAGCGCCTACATCGTCATCGAGCACACCGGCGATGCCTTCTGCTGCGATTTTTTCGTCGAGCCAAAATGGAAGTTGGGCAGCATCTTCGAAACTCCCATAGAAAAACTCGCCACCTCCACCAAAAAACGTCAATTCGCCCGTGCCAAGCAGCAGCTCTGCGACAAGTGCCTCGTCTGCAGCTGCCTCGCCGTCTGTCGGGGCGGCTGTATGAAAGACCGGGCCGCGGCAACTGACAATGGTGATTGGAACCGCCAAAGTTATCTCTGCGAAGGCTACAAGCGCTTCTTTGACCACGCAATGCCCAGATTTATGCAACTCGCCGCTAAGATAAATGCCGGCACACCCGTCCAGACCCACCCCTTCTTATAAGTAGCGCGAAAACTCCACCGCTGGATTTTCAGTAGTCTTCAAAATCCTGCATCCACTCCGGCCAATCCTCCGCCTCAACACCTCCGCATTGAGTCCAGGGGCCGCATGTGTCGTATTCCCGATGCCACTTCAGGCGCCAGAGCTGCTTTAGGCCAACCTTTCTTGCGGAGCCATCGAGAAAGACCCAGTTTACAAAACCGCTGTGCCGGTTCATACAAATACGACCCATCTGACTGCAATGGTTCCAATCCTGCCCGTCCCACGCCGGGGGGTTGTCAGTGTTGTCCGGCCAGCAATCAATAAAATGATGGTCACCAAACAATGGTACATCTTCAGCACCCTCGTTGTTAGGGGTTCGCCAATGAATATCCTTGTTTGAAATGCCCCACGTTTGGTGCACATCTATATTATGCACCCACGCATTTATACCGTAACTGCCGTAATCGCATCCCACAACCCATGGCCACAAAGGAGAGGGCTCACCGCACTCACCGCTAAAGACGCCCCATGCCGAAAACGAACCCCCGCCTACACCAAACTGCCCAAGGCCTATCTCTGTCCCCGGTATCACCGCCTCCGGACAACATCGCAGGTCCGGATTATCATAGTACGTCCGCAACGCCTCCATCCAGTAACGCTTATGTGGCGGACCAACAACCTGTTGGTTTGTCCAGCCTTCCATAAAATAGCCCTCGTTGTCCTCTGTGAAAGCAAGAAATGCGGAGCCCCACTGCCGAAGGTTCGAAAGACATACCGCCTCCTTCGCCCGCCTTCTACCGCTGCTGCCAATAGCCCCAAGCGTAGCCAATAGAAAAACAACACAGCCTGATACCACAACAACGTCTTTTTTGCTAAGAATTTTCCTTGATTTCATTTTCTTACCCTTAAAACAGCCTTCGATTTACGTATTTGCCTTCCCTTAAATCTGACGGGCTTTTTCGATTTCGCTTCGCCTGCGCCATCCAGGACAGGTGTCTCTCCGTCGCAGGCCTCCTCGCTGATGGCCCACACCGCATTATTCGCGTCGCTTACATAGAGCGTACCGTCCGGCCCTATCACAGGCCAGCTCAGCCAGTCATCGCCCTCAAACTGCGCAATCTCCGCGCCTTCCGCATTGACTACATAGAGGTTATTGTCATCGCTTGCGGCATAGATAAGCCCGTCACTGCCGACGGTCAACGTGAAGCCGCCCATCTCTCCCAGCTTGGTCACCCACTCGATGCCGCCGCTGTGATTAACCGCCCGCAGGTATGGGTCGTCTAAGCTAACATAAATTGTCCCATCAGGCCCCACCACTGGTGAAGACCAGCCATCCGAATATCGCAATGTAACAAGGTCGTTCGGCTCAAACCACCCGCTGCACGGGTCCGCCAGGTCCACCGACCAGATAATACCACCCGTACCGCCATCAATCGCGTACAGATTCGAATCATACAGCAGCGTCTGGTATATCGTCCCGTCCGGTCCTATCGCAGGCGCGGCAAACGGCCAGCCTGCCCTTGTCCCGCTGTTCGGGTCGCACGGGTCGATGATAAACTCGAAATTGCACGCCCATTTCACGCTTCCATCCTCTCGATTGAGTGCGTACAGATTCGGGTCGTACAATCCCGCTATATAGACGCTCCCGTCACCGGCTTCCTGCGGACTAAACAAAACCGAACCATCGAGCGCAGCGAACCCATTCGTTTCAAAGCTCCACAAATCGCTGCCGTCGCGTGCCAGTGCGTAAATCAGCCCGTCCAGCGAGCACACATATATCCGGCCGTTGGGCGTGACAGCAGGACTCGAATAAATCGGCCCACCTGTAGTGTGCGTCCACAGCAATTGGCCTTTTTTATCAATTGCGTATAATTTTCCGCCTTCGCTGCCGACGTACACGGTGCCGTCGCGCCCTTCGGCCGCTGAACCGAAAAGTGGTGTGTTTGTATCATAACTCCACGTAAGTTCCCCCGTATCTGCATCCAGCGCATACAGTCTGCCGTCCTCGCAGGCGATATATGCCTTGGTCGTTTTTTTAATCTCGCGCCCGAGAGTAACTGCCGCGGTTACCGGCCCGTCCGTCTCGAACTTCCACTTAACACAGCCGAACTCCGGCCCGTATCTTTCACCTACCCTGCGTCTCCACCCGCGCCTTCGAGGCAGAGATGCCGGCCCATAGTAAGGCCAGACAGAAAAGACCCCGCTGCCAACAGTTACAACATTAGCGTCCGGAGGATTGGGAACAACCGAAATCACACACTCATCCGAATCGATACTCGCCGAAACGTCCCACATGTAAATGCCGCTATCACCAACACCGCTTTCAACCGTCTCCCAGCTGCCACCCCCGTCCTCACTCACTAAAATATCCACGGTATCCACACCATAACTGTCCCACTCGACCACATGCAGGCTTCCGCTTGTCCAGATATCACCGGCGGTGGGACTAATTACGACTATCTCCGGAACGACCTCATCAGCGCCAATATCAATCCTTCCACCCATCACCCGTGCCTCGCCGTCTATATCCATCTCGCCTGCCTCACCAATAAAATTCGGGTCACCGGCATTTACACACACCGAATTCGCCATCAGATGATAATCCACCTCGTTCGGATAGGCCTCAATGTATGGCCCCACAAAACCCGGCCACTCGTCTATATTACCGCCAAACAATGTAAGGTCGCACCACTCCGCATACCGAGCATCCTCAGTGTAGGTATATGCATTCTTCACACAGCTATGAGTGACCGGGGACGCATCCTTCATAAGCAAGCTCCGTGTATGGCCCCCTCCCCAATAATTCTCACAATCAGGATGCCCCTCACAAGCCTCGTTCCAGATAATCGTATTGCAAATTCTCGTCCGCGTGTTCGAGCAGTTCACCTGATACGTCCAGTCTTCCCAGCTATCCGGCCTGTTATGCGCGATGGTACAGTTTCTAATCGTGCTTATGGCCGTCTCAGGATTCTTACTGCGAATGAGAATCCCGCAACCAATACTCGAAAAGTACCCGCCCCCCCTGTTATGAACTATAATGCAGTTGCTTATCATTGCCTGGCAATCCCCTAAAAGTGCTATCCCGCCCCCGTGAGGCGCCGAGTCTTCAACTCCATTATCTCTGATAATACATCGCCGTATCGTCGGCGAGCTATCCACGCACAATATACCGCCCCCCGCATGCACAGGGGACTTGCCAAGACTGCGGTCGTCGTAGTCAGCCCATCCCCCCGTCCCTCTGGTCAGAGTGATACCATCCAGAATACTCGTCCCATCCTCACCCTTGTCAAACAGCACGCAACTGCCGTAAACATAGCGAACACCCTCGCCGCCGTCGATAATCGTGCTTTCCACCACTTCCCAGTCACTCGGCTCACTGCTGCGCACCGTTATCGCCTTGCCCTTAAAATCTATGTTCTCCACGTATCGTCCCGGTGCAACCACCACAGTGTCGCCGTCCGATGCCACGTCTATCGCAGCCTGAATGGTCGCATACTGACCCGGCACAGGCAGTTCTACCCCTTCTACAGGCCCAGGCAATACCAAAAGCCCCAAAACTACCCCAATAAACAAACCTCTTTTAGCCGTTTTCATTTCTTCGCCCTTTCAAAAATCTATAATAACCATTTCATTCCGCACAGCTCCGCTGTCATAGCTTAATCCGCCAAAAACCGCTATTTGTCTCACTTTTTCCATATCCATTGCCGCCGGGCGCCTTTCGCATCTGAAACACATATGCTTATCCGCAAGTCCATCCTGCGCCCTGCTATAACTAAGTGCACCCTACCCCCCGATTTGTTACACTTTTTTTCAAAAATTTTATAAATTTTTTTGCTCCTTTTGTGCCCCTTCGTGGCTAACTCCCCCGCAATCGCCCATTTTCAATCAAATCCGCAGGGGGGTAAGAGCAAAAATCCATTTTTTCAAATTTTTTTTAACTGCCTTGTTGATAACAACTTAAT
>CAZENQ010000082.1:0-14429 GCA_964513655.1 uncultured Pirellulales bacterium
GGTCGTTGGTTATGTGGCCGATGACATCGAGGGCGGCGCAACGCTCTCGGAAGCGTTGGGGAGATTCCCGCGTAGTTTTGACCGTCTGATGGTCAGTATGGTGGCAGCCGGTGAGACCGGCGGCGTGCTGGATCTAATCCTATCGCGTGTGGCTGATTTTATGGAGAAGGCCCAGAAACTTAAATCACGAGTTATAAGCGCGATGATCTATCCGATTGTGGTTTTGGGTGCGGCGTTCATTATTTTATTATTATTGATGACGTTTGTGGTGCCTCAGTTTGATGCTGTTCTTACCGAGATGTTAGAGGGCCAGCAAATGAACGCGATAACGCGCACCGTACTTAGTATAAGTGCGTGGATTGCATATAAGTTTGGCTGGGCGATTCTATTAGGGGTGCCGTTTGGAATAATTTTTCTGCTCAGGATTGCAAGGCAGTTTCGCGCTGGCAGACTGGTTCTGGATACCGTTAAATTGAAGATACCGATTATTGGCCAGCTCAGCGGTAAAATAGCTGTTACACGGTGGACAAGGACGTTGGGGACATTGATTAGCGCAGGTGTGCCGATTCTGGATGCTATTAATGTCAGCCGTGAGACAGCGGGGAACGAGGTCTTTGCCAATATGCTCGGCAACGTTCACAATTCCATCAGGCAGGGGGACACCTTTGCCGGTCCGTTGAAGCAGTCGAAGACCGTTGACCTGATTGTCGCCAACATGGTTTCGGTGGGTGAGGAGACAGGCGACTTAGATAAGATGCTTATGAAGGTGGCAGACAATTATGATGAGCAGGTCGATGTACTGGTTGCGTCGTTAATGTCGCTGCTTGAGCCGATTATGATTCTGGTACTTGGCGCTGTAGTTATGACCATCGTGCTGGCGATATTCCTGCCGATGATACAAATCATCACAGGTTTAAGCAGTGCGTAAAAACCAAACGGGCAAATGAAATGTTTAATTTGTTAGAGGGTAAGAAAATGAAGGCAATCATAAGACAATTCAATAAGAGAGCGGCGTTTACCATTATAGAGCTGCTGACCGTTATGAGTATCATTGTAATTCTCATGAGCCTGCTTGTGCCGTCTCTTGCCATGGTCAAGCGATACGCCAGAGAGGTGAGGCAGAGGGCCCAGTTCCACGCCATTGAGGCGGCGATGGAGCTTTTCCAAAGCGTGGAGGAAGGTTATCCTGATTCAAGCGCACTGGATGAGGATAATGCCGATTACTGTGGAGCGATGAAGCTTTGTGAAGCGATGGTGGGCCAGGATTTGATGGGTTTTCACCCGGATTCGCATTTCAGAAGCGATTTAGAGGATGGCCAAAACAATCTGCTGTATGACAAGGATCCGACCAGTCCAGGTGATGATCCAGACGTGCCGAATCTGGCAGCCAGAAAAGGCCCTTATCTGCAACTTGAGAATGCCAACGCCTACAGGCTGTGGAATTTGTACGGGCAGGGAAATACCGGGCCCGCTTTTGGCGGGGACAGCGAGGATTTATTTGTTCTCTGCGACGAGTATGCGCGTGTGACAAACAAGGAGACCGGCAAAAAAATCGGCATGCCCATACTGTATTATAAGGCAGACCCGGCGGGTAATCTGCACGACCCCAATTATTATTTGCCACCCCTGACTAATCCCTCTGTTGAGGCTCGTAATTTTTACGATTACCGGGACAATCATGAGCTGCTTGACCTTGGCAAGCCATGGGACCTTGCATCCCCGGAGGAACATCCGCTTTTCCAGGCGCCCACTGAAAGTGAGGGCGAAAGATTTTATAGAGTTACGAGGAACCCGAGTATCAGGATGAGGAGGGGCAGGCCCCACAGGCCGGATTCTTACATCCTTATTTCGGCGGGATTTGATGGCCTGTATGGCACGGAAGACGATATATTTAATTTTTGAGAAATGGTGCTATCGGTTACTAACGGCTGTGTGAGCCGAAGGTTTAGAAACCGATTTAATCTATGTTTGTATGGTTGGCAACAAAGGTTGTGGAATAATAGTTACAGGTTAGTGAGTAATTAGGGGACAGTGATGAAAAGAATAGCAGTTATTACGGTAGTTATGGTTGTGTTACTATTGGCCGGGCAGGTACGGGCCGGTGTCGGTGTGGTTGTGAACGGTAGTTTTGAATATGATGGCAAGACATTTGATATCACGACGGAGGCGCCTTATCGCTGGTGTGATGTCAATGTGCCGGTGCCTGATTTCTCCGGGCGCGTTTCGGACGATGCGGATTGGCTAACCCACGGGGACCACTATTTAGTTGTTTCTTCGGATCCGTACAAAACGTTTGCCACGGGGGATATGGCGAGTGTTTCTCAGCAGGTTTACCTGAAGGATGTCAACGAAATAATTTTTAACGTAAGGCTGGAGACTATGCATACGGCTGACCCATGGGACCCGAGTGAGCGCAGCGCAGTTATGCTAATTGACGATGAGGTTGTCTGGGAGTCGAACAGTGTCGGGTCAGACGTGAGAGGCGAATACTATGACCAAATCTACACTATCTACACTGTCGAGGAGAAATATAAAGACGCAGACTCACACAAATTGTCTCTGGGCATAAGGGTAAATGCAGGAGGCTCCACATATACCGGCTATATGACACAATGGGACGTGGTAAGGTTCAATACCCACTGCGGAGGTTTTGGTTATCTTCCGGAAGACTTTGACCGCGACTGCTATATCGATGGGGTCGATTTGGGAATGTTGGTAGAGCAGTGGCTGGTGGAAGGGCCGGAGGATGAATACGATTTATTCAAGGACGGTATTATTGATTTCGATGATTTTTCGTTTTTTGCTGACTACTGGATGGCCAGCAGTGATTCAAACAACTGGCGGGATGATAATTGCTACGAGGCGGAGTTGCCGGCTACCGACCTTGATGACGATGGGATTGTCAGTTTTGTTGACTATGCAATTTTGATGGACGAGTGGGGAGAGGTGCCGGAAGGAGCGTGCCTTAAAGGCGATATCGATGGCTCAGGAGAAGTCGGCTATCCGGACCTTTGCATACTGCTTGATGGGTGGCTTGAGAAAAGTTGGTTATACGGATTGTAGTAGAAAGGATTTTGTTATTTAAGCTGCTGCCGAGGACGTAAAGAAGGCGTTAAGAATTTGTAAAAGGGGAAGATCGTGAAGTGTGAAAAGACAGGATTTACGATTGTAGAGTTGTTGACGGCGGTTGGGATAATCGCGATGTTGGTTGCGCTACTTATCCCGGCACTGGCCATGGTGCGGAGAATCGCCAAAGAAACTCAGCAAAAGGCCCAATTTACAACTATTGACCTTGCCCTGACGGCCTTTAAGGGTGACTACGGTGATTATCCGCCATCCGGGCCAGAAAGAGATGAATATAGCCCTGGATTTTACACAGGTGCACAAAAGCTTGCTGAGGCCATGATGGGCCAGGATTTGATGGGCTTTCACGAGGACTCAAGTTTCAGAAGCGACCTTCGAACTGACCTTCCAGGTGAGTCCAATTATGAGCTTTATCCTGAGGACCTGGACCCAAGAAGAAGTGATGGTCGCGAGAATTTGGATGCCAGAAGAGGACCTTATCTGCAGCTTGCGACGGCCAGTGCATTTAGACTGGGCGGGAAAGACGGTTTGTTCGATGATACCTGGGTGCTGAAAAAAGAAACCTATGTTCTTTGTGACGTATTTGGCGTTAAGAAGATAACTTTGGATAACGGTGAAACCGCCAAGGCAGGTACGCCGATTCTTTATTACAGGGCGGACACATCCAGCAAAACGATGGAGTCCGGGAGGCAGGATGACCAAATCTACAAGGTCCGTGATAATATGCCGCTGATTGCCCTGGGCAGGCTGCCTGAGCCTGACCCCGACCAGGACCCGCATAAGCTCGCGGACGAGCGAGTTTTCTACATCGATTACAAAATCATAGACCCGAAGGTGACAATAGACACAGGATGGCCGCACAGGCCCTATTCTTACATATTGATTTCAGCGGGGGCGGACGGTGAATACGGGACAAGCGACGATATTTTCAACTTTTGAGATAGAGCCTTTCCCCCCTGCATAGTTGAGCAAGCTAAAGCTATGAGAAGTTACGAGCACAAAACGGGCTTTACCCTTGTGGAGATGATAATTGTCGTGGCCATAATTGCAATCCTGACCACGATGGTGATAGGTATTGCCGCTCGTATTGACCACCGCGGCAAGGAGCGACTTATGAAGGAGACTTTTGAGCTGCTTGATGCCGCCCTTGAGGAATTTGCGGATTACGGATATGACTACGAGGTTCCCACGACTTACTCTGACAAAAAAAGAGACTTTTATCTTGGGCTTGATTTTCCGATAGACTGCAATGGTTTTAGGAAGGAAGAACTTGAAGAGGCATTGGGAGACGTGTTGGATGTGTCGGTCTCGGATATCGCCGGCGACCACGAGGATGATTATTCGGGAAGCGAAGCGTTGTATTTTTTCCTAAGTAGGGTCCCATCGTGCAGGGCGACGCTCGATAAGATTTACAGACCGGATAGAGGCGGGATTGTCAGGGCCCTGATAACCAACAAAGACGCTCGCGGTGATGATTTGCAAATTACAGTTGACGGCAGGGTTTATCCGCTGCTGCGGCTTGTCGACCCGTGGGGCAGGACGCTGCGATATGATTACTACGACGAGAGACCATCAACTTCTCCGAGCGATAGAAAGAAAAGTAGGAGGAGTTTTCCATTGATTACTTCGGCCGGGCCGGACGGAATCTTCGGAAATACTGATGACATAACAAATAGATAGAAAGTGATGTTTGTTTATTTATGGCCCTGTGGCGAAAAAAATGAGAGCGAAATCGAGACAATCCGCTGTTACACTGACCGAGATGACGGTTGTCATCGCGGCGGTGGCGCTGCTTACTGTTTTCGGGCTGCCGGCCGTACGTGCGTTTATTGACTCATTCCAGTCACAGGCGGGCGCACGGGCCATGATAGGCGCGACACTGGCCTCGGCGAGGGCCATCGCCGCGAGAGAACAGCACTCTGTCGGTATCAGGTTCCAAAAGGCCTACCATCACGAAGGACCACTGAAAGCCCCTCAATACATGATTTTCATAATACACGACAAGCCAAATACCGAGCTGGCCAACGGCTTCCGGGCGGTTGAGGGCATGAAGCCGATAAAACTGCCCGATTCGTTCGGCGTGATGGATTTGAAGGTCGTTCAAAGAACCGGCTTCAGGGGCAATGTTGAGTGCAAAGATGATCGTATTAATATGGACAGTGAGATAAATGGGCCGGCGGAAGTGAATGATACAACTACCTTTTCGGTCATATTTTCACCGTCCGGCAAGCTGGTCAAACACAGGGTGGAAACAAGCAATAGAGATGGTATTAGACAGCCGAGAAACCTTAACGATTCCAGGGATGAGGTCTTTAATTCCCCGGAAAACATTGTAGATAATAAGACCGGCATGTTCATTCAGGATGATTATTTCAACGGCTCGCCACCTGATTTGGGGTACGGGCCTGAACTGAGTCGAAACAGTTTTATTATTTATGACAGGATCAAATTCAAAGAGGCCTATAACAGAGGCCGGGCTTACAGGGAATGTTTGGAATATTTGGAAGAGATTTATATAAATCCCTACACCGGCACTTTAATAAACAGGTGAATTAGTTGTCAGGTTGTTGTTGATAGTTCATAGATATAAGAATGGGCTACAAACTGAAAAATCGTGGTTTTTCTCTTACCGAGGTCCTGCTGTCGGTTGGTGTATTGGCCGTCGGCATGATTTTTATAGCCGGCGTATTTCCCGTCGGTATACACTATACCACCATCGCCATCGAGCAGACAAAGGCGGCGATAGTAACCGACGAGGCCTTCGCGAAAGTAAGACTCTATGCTGTCGGCGACCCGTGTAATTCAACTGATGACTTTCGCCCTGATAAGCTGAGCGGTGGGGCCAGACGCGGCGAGGAGCTTTTCGACTTTAACGATGGAGATGTCTTTCCAGCTACGGACGAGATTGACCCTAATGAGTTTACATACCCGTCGGCCGGGACCGACATCTCGAAGAAGCGGTATTACTGGTCGGCCCTGTGCAGACTCACCAGCAGGTACGACCCCAACTCTAACCTTAATCCGGACGTAGAGGTAACGGTCTTTGTGTGCAGGAAAGTCGGCCGCAACCGGGAATACCATGCCCCCGATGGCGGTGGTTTTATTAATTGGCCGAGGCCGGTCAAGGTCGGTGTCTCACAGGGTGGACTTAAGGACAACGAGCTTAGGATAACCGGCGGCGATAAAAGGTTTATTACCGATGGGTGCAGGATTGTTGATGACAAGACCGGCCGGCGCTATCGCGTATTAGAGCGATATGCATCTGATGACGATACGGTTTTGCTCGATGCCGACTGGGAAGGAGGCGACGCCTGGGTGGTCCCGCCGCCTGTCAACGGCGGTCGAAATCCCTGTATCGCAGTGTATCAAAGAACGATGTCGTTTTAGGCGTTCTAAAATGAAAAAAGGATTTACACTAATTGAGCTTGTAGTTGCAGTTGCGCTTTTATCTATGGTGCTTTCCTTTGCGGGTGTGATATTCAATGTGAGTATAGAGTCGCATCGCACCGCCAGGGCGAACGCCGAGATTACGCGAAAGCTGCGGGCCATTACCGACCAGCTAAACACCGATTTCGCGGGTATACGGACCGATGCGCCGCTTCTGATATGGTTCGAGCAAGCGGACCCAAATCGCTACGACCAGATTATGTTCTTTGCGAACGGCGATTTCCAGTCGATACAAACGTACGAAGCCAACAGCATCGATCCGGGCCCGGATCCGAACGGCGACCTGGTAGTCAGTGGGAATATGGCGAGGGTCTATTATGGCCAGGCCCAAGACCTGAGCCTGCTGGCCAGAAGACAGCACCTATTAACCGCTGACGACAGGGTGGAAGAGTGGCCCAATGTGAATATGTCAAATTTTAACTTTAAGAACAATAATGAGGAGTTGGAGCATGACAGGTTGTCGTTGGCAGAGTGGAAGACCGTGGATGCAAATGAATACGGCAGGATAGTAAGTGTGTGTTTTGAAACTCGGCCTGATATTGATATGGATGACCCTTACACATACCATAAATTGATGTGCGAGGGTGTCGGCAGCTTTGCAATCCAGTGGGCGTATTGGGACGAGGACGATGACCGCTTCTACTGGTTCCCGAGTGACGACCCCGACGCCGACGGAGATGACGATGATTCTCACTTCGACTTGATGCCGATGCCTAACGAATTCGGCGTTTACTTTAATCTCCCGGACTCAATAGGCGAACCTGACTGGTACTCTATCGAAGAAGCGGAAAATAGAGCTGACGAGGATTTTTCAGCTTTTCCGAAGGCCCTTAAGTTCACTTTCAGGCTGTATGATTCCCGTGGAATTATAGAGCAGGATGGCGAAAAGGGTAGAGAGTTCACCCATATTGTTTACCTGGGCGGTTAATTGGGAAAAGTGAAAATGGGAAAAAGGAAATTTTCGAAAATCACGTATTCGGCCGGCTCGGCGCTTATTTTAGCGGTGGTTCTGACGAGTCTGCTTGCTATTGTCGGGACGATATTTCTCATGGCCGCCCGGGTGGACAAAATCGCGACTTCAGCCATATCAGAAAACAAGGAGCTGAATTTCGCGGTTGAAGCGGTGCTTGCGAAGATATCGCGGGAACTGGCTTTAGATGTGCCCGGCAACGGCGCCGAATACTACGACTACCCCGGCGACAATGACAAATGGCTGGCAAGTCTTGAACCGTATAAAGACAGCAATGACTATAGGTGGCGGCAGATAAGCGATGTTACAGGGTACATAAATCGTGAGTGGGGCGATTCAAGTCGAGAGGATGTGCCCGCGGAGATTATCGAGGACCGCAAGAGGATAGATTTAAAAAACAACGGGGATTTAGAGGAACAGCCCGCCGATGCAGATGGTGACGGCGTGGCCGATTCGAAGTGGGTTGAGCTTGATGGTACGACGTCCGGCAAGGGCAAACCCATTTACGCCGCTATCAGGGTCATCGACAACGGCGGGATGATAAATGTCAACACGGCGTATGAGTTCGACCCCAATGGGGCACCCAGCCGCGATAGAATCGATGGCTCAAGTCTGTCCCAGATAAATCTGGCCGCTTTGAGACGCGGAGCAACACCGTTTAGTAACTTGCATAGGATGAGAGAGGGGCGCGAAACCTGGGACCTCGCCAGATATATGGACGATGTTGTCTGGCGAATAGAGAAGCCCGATGGATTGTGGACCCCTTTCGATATCTCCGATGAGTTGAAGTTGCGAAATAGATACATAATTAGTAAGACGTCGATTAAAACACGAATCGGTAATCTTTGGACAAAAGCGTTTGGCTGGAAACCTTACGTCCCCCGCAATGAATCCGACCACTCTATTACGGATGCCAATGAGTGGTTTTGGTACGCCAACAACAGTTCTTCGGATGCTGATGATTACAACTATCGCCACATTGCTACAACCTACAATATGGACCGTATTACAGCCCCGAATGGTGACAAGATGCTCAATATCAACGACGCTAATGCCAGAGATGTATACGAGACAGTAAGAGAGGCCCTCGCCGACCCCAATTTCGCGGATGTGGCTGCGCAGGTAGCCGTTAACCTGATTGATTTTCGCGATGGCGATTCAAATGTTACCGTCTTTGATCCGCCTCCGACCGGTGGCAAGAGGTATTACGGCTTTGAAAGTCCCTGTATTTATATATCCGAACTGGTCCATAAATTCAAGAAACTCATTCCTCCTGGCGGCCCTATTGGTCCCGGGGGGGAGGTTGGGCCTGTCATCTACCGGTCCTATGCGATAGAGCTTTATAAGCCTTATCCTTTGGATAAAGCGCCCATCGAAAACGACTGGAAGCTCGTGATAGGTGAGACTCCTGGTGGCCCTATTGGTGCCCCTGTTTTTGGCGCGAAGGAGTATGATATTGAATGGTCGGGCACAGAAGACTTTCACGTAATACTATTTGAAGACCCGGAAGCGGAGTTGAACGTAGATTCTGCTGCTTCCGTGCAAGAACCACCTTTTGCTCGTTATAGTGAAATTTTCGAGGGTGGCGACCTTGTAGAACTGCAGCGCCGCGTCCGTGCCAATGATGGTCGTGATATTTGGATTACTGTTGATTCGAGCCTTGTGCCGGACGCCAACGCTAACGGCAGCCCGTGGTTAAATCCCAATGCAGATTCTATTTCTCGCAGTGTTCGGAGGGACATTAGGCCGCACAAGAACATAAGGCGCTTGTGGTCGGCTCCCCGTAGCGGTTCAACGCTTGGCGGTGATAACAACCACGAGGACTCCAACACAGGTATAATTCAGGCTCATCCTGCAGATGAAAAGTTTACAAATGTCGGCGAAATCGGGATGGTTTTCCGCAAAGGCGCATACTATAGAAACAGGGGGAACCGCGCCGGTGCGATCGGGTATAGTCCCGATAAGGATGAAGAGGATGAAGTGCGTCTCGATTTGGCAGACCCTGATTTCCAGCAGATATTCAGGTATCTGACCCGTTTTGACCCTACGCGTGATGGTATTGATAACGATGGTGACGGCGAGGGTGAAGGAACTGGGGTAGATGGTGATGAGCTTAAGGTTCCCGGCAGAATAAACATTAATACCGCACCGTGGTATGTGATAGCGCAATTACCCTGGGTCTCCCAGAGACGAGGCGGCTACAACAATGTTGCTCTTGCCCAGGCGATAGTGGCTTATCGAGATAAGACCGATGTTGTCGATCAAAGTAACATTAACTACGATGACCGGGAGACGGCCACAGGGATTGACCGAGTAAGGGAAACAGCCGGCTTTGCGAGCATCGGAGAGCTGACAACTGTAATAAATAAAAAGAATGAAGATGCTTACAGCATGCATTACTACATTTTGGGTCCTGAAGAAAATGATGATTTGGATGGTTTTCCCGATTTGACAGCGCCGGACCACCCTTTAGGCGGGGCGGCGGATGATTTTGAAGAGCGGGACGTTATTTTTGCGAGGATTAGCGACCTTGTTACTGTGCGGAGCGATGTCTTTACCGCATATATTCTCGTTCGCATCGGCATCGACGGCCCGCAGAAAAGGGCTATAGCCGTACTTGACAGAAGCAGTGTCTATCCCAGTGGCGGCAAAGTAAGGGTCGCTGCGCTGCACCCGGTTCCTGACCCAAGGTAGATTATTCGGTTGAGGCTGTGCGTGGAAGATAAAAGTTTTTGAGTAGATTTTTTGCTTGACATTACAGCTTGAAGATGTTATAATGCTGTTCTATTAATGGGGTGGAAGAAACTCGCTTAATACATACACCCGATTTCGCCTGAAGAGGAGAAGTGCTTGCTGTGCGCGCTTATGACTCGCCAGCTGCTTTGGCACAAGACGGTGAATAGGCCGGCACCTGTTGTGTCGGTTTAACGCTATAGAGACGTACATTTAGAAGTTTTTTAAGTTGGAGCAGGCTGAAATACTCATATTTGAGTGTCTGTGCCTGTGATGCTTTAGGTCAGGCAGGCGTAATTATTGCGCGGCTCGCGTAATTACGCTGTGTTTGACAGGAGAAGTCAATGAAAAGCTTGTTATTCTCTTGTGTGTTGGGGGCTTTGGTGTGTCTTGCGTTGGCCTCAGTTGCCTCGGCTACACTCGTATCCGGCTCGGATAAGTGGGGTATTTCGCTGGATGATGGTGAATCGTACACAGCCATCGCGCATTATGCTCTGGACAGTGTCGGGTTCATTCGGACGCCCCAGCAGACACTCGATTATCAGGAGGGCGGGGCGTGGAATAACATTGGTTGGCAGACGGTATTATACGATGCGGAGGGCATGGTTGTTGAGGTCGACGATGGGGGCTGGGTAGTTGACCCGGGAGAGACCGCCAAATGGGCCTATATGTATGGGCCACGGATTACCAATACCATAGGAGAGGATGTGACTAAGTGGTTCGTCTATAGCCTCTATTACGAGTGGGATGATGAGGCTGAGGGGTTTGACCCTGACTGGCCTGTGTATATAGACACGGCTGTTTTCGATGGTTCGTTTGGTTCGGCTCCAACCGACTATTGGGGCTGGCGGGGCACATCCGGCGACCCAGGTAGTTGGGAGTATCGGGATGAGCCCTACTATAAAGATGATCCCGCCTATGAGGAGGGGTTCTTCGACAATAAGACTCCCGAGCCGGCAACGGTATGCCTTCTCGGTCTCGGCGCATTCTTTTTAATAAGAAGAAGAAGACGCTAAAGCTTCATAGCGAAAAGTGCTAAATGGGAACGGAGCTTCTGTGGGCCTTCGGCAATCAATCCTTCTGAATTCTGGGCGGTATATTTTAAGATGTTGCGCCCATTATGCGGTTTTAAACTTTAGAAGCTTTAAGATTTGCGGGTGGACTTTCTTATTGGCGGCAACTGCCGGCAGTTCCTCGCCCTCGTAATTTTCCAAATCTATTGGAAATATTTTTCCGCCTTGCCAGTTGCTCAGGATGGCCCCTGCGGCCTCAGCAAGCAGTACCCCGGCCGCTATGTCCCACAGCTTCGGGCGGTTGATGATAGTGGCGACGAGACTGCCCTTTGCCACATAGGCAAGTTGCAGTGCTGTTGTGCCGAGATTGCGGAATCTCGTCTGCTGGATGATTTCGCGTGCCCACCGCGGCACCCCTTTATCAAAGTGGCTGTCTAGGCCTACGCTTGAAAAGTTGTCCATCGATTCCTGGCTTGCGTTTATTCTTCTGCCGTTTAGTTGTGCCTCACTATCTTTGACGGTGGTGAACATCGAGTCCGTGGCCGGCTCGAAAATTACGCCCACAATCGGTTCGCCCTTGTACATTACTGCAATACTTATGGTAAAGAGAAGCATCCGGTGCGCAAAGTTGTTGGTTCCGTCTATCGGGTCGATAACCCACCAGATAGGCTCGGATGCCCTCGGCGGCTGCTTGAAAATCTTACCTTCGCTGGTTTCCTCGGCGAGAAAGCCGTGGTCAGGGTAGGTCTCTTTGATGCGGTCCACTATTATCTGCTGGCATCGAGCGTCGGCCTGCGTTACCAGCTCGCTGTCGTTCTTTATCGAGACCTTGAGGTAGTTGATTTCTTCCATCGCCCGCTGTCCAGCGAGGCGAGCTGCCACGATGGCAGTCTCGAGTATCCTGCTTAGATTTCTATGCTCCAGTACCATTAGTGCCTTTCTCTCAGTGACCTTGACATAACTACTACCTTGTCCTATTCTAACGTAGTTATGCAAACAAGCCAACAGCTAAATAAGCCGAGAATTCACCGTCGTGCGTCTTTTCACCAGCGGCTCACAGCCGGAGTCGTTTTATTGGTGGTCATTGTTTCATTCGGTCTGTTCTGGCTGTCAGGACATTATAAAGTCAGCCTGTGGCCATTTCCCTGCGGCTTTAAGCAGAATTACGGTCTGCCGTGTCCAGGTTGTGGTATAACTACTTCGGTGGTTACTTTTGCTCAAGGCAGAATTCTTGAGGCATTTTATATCCAGCCGGCCGGCGCATTATTGTGTTGTTTGCTGGTGTTTTCGGCATTTTTGGCTTTTCTGATAGCTGTTTTTGGAGTATATTTTGGTTTCCTCAATCGCTTTTTTACCGAAGTTAAGCTAATATATTTGATTTTAGCCTTGATAGTCGTTATTGCGGGCGGCTGGGCGGTAACACTGGCTCGGGCGCTGGCGGTGAGCAGCCAAGGCTAAGTGAAACGGAAAAAGGTCGTGGCAGGTGAAAAAATGAGAAAACTGAGCGTGTTTCTTGGTTTGGCTATGGTTTTTCCGCACAGCGGTTGTAAGTTGGCGGGATTTGTACCTGTTCTGGGTACTCCGACCAGGTACGAGAAAAAGATTCCTGCCGAATATGACCTTACTAAGCATAAAGAGCAGAAGATGCTGGTGCTTGTTAATCAGCCCGGCTGGCTCGGAGCCCAGGTAAACCTGCGTTATTACCTGACAGAGGCCATAAATGAAAATCTCACAAAAAAAGTCAGAATTAAGGCTGAGTATCTCGCTGGCTATGATGAATTGTCCAAATATCGCTCTAATCACCCTAATTTCTCACTTCTGCCGGTTGTAGAGGTGGGAGCGGCGTTGGATGCCAATATGGTGTTGCTGGTAGTAGTAGAAGATTACCAGCTTACCAAAATGGGCGAAATGGACTATTATAAGGGGTTTCTGGCTGCACGAACTGCGCTTATTGACGTGGGCAGCGGAGAGAAACTGTGGCCTAAATCGGGCGAAAGCAAGACTGTCAGGGTTGGCTTTGAAATGGAGCAGGGCAGCCAAGAATCCGCTGTTGTAAGGCTGGCAGCTGATTGTGCTCACTGTACGGTAAGGTATTTTTATGACTGTATTGTGGCCAACTTTAAGATTCCTGATGACCGGAGCGGGGCCGGGTGGGAGGACTGGGGGGAGTAAAAGTGATGTTGGAGGGAGGTTGGTTTTTGGGTTAAAAATGGGGGTGGAGAATTTGACAGGTGCGGGATCGCCCTTGTTTTTGGGCTAAAAATGGGGGTTGGGAGTGTGGAAACATTCGACAAAGTGTTTCAAAGTGTGAAAAGTTTGGAAAAAGTGAGAAAAAGGGGTGAAATTGCGCTCGAATAAGTTTGCGAAATGTGTAAAACGTTTGAAAATTTATAACAAAAAAAGGAGTAAGGAGTAAGAAGTAAGGAGTAAGGAGGGGTCTGGATCCGGGGGCCGGGTGCCTTGCGAGGACGCGGGCGCGTTGACGAGTAAATGCGAGAGAGTTGTCGTTTTAGACCGGGCAAGATTGGTTTCGTTTTGGCCGGGTCTGCCAGTTGTTCATTTTCGTAAATCTTTGTTATAGCTGAGTATATGTTCATTTTTTCCTTTCGAAAATTGGTTTCGTTTTACATTTTTTGGTTAGCCACAAAGGCTTTTTTTGCCACAGAGCACGCAGAGGACACGGAGGCAAACTTTAGTCTGCATCGCATCAAAATCAGGTCGGCCTGGTGTACTTCGGAAGGCCTGTTCTCGATGTGAACATCTGCGAAAGGCATGCCCAGAGTCCACTGGTTTGCCGGGGGCGGCAAAGCCTTTTCTGAAGCCGACCAAATGAGTCGCAGGAGTAGTGCACAGAGGGGCGGCCGGGTCTGCGAGATTGGGTTCGTTTTTTCGGTTGAGCGGAGGAGAGCATTTTCGTAATTCTTTGTTGTGGCTGAGTTTATGTTCATTTTTTGCCCTTCGGAAATTGGGTTTGTTTGACATTTTTTTATCATGCTTGCCGCGGCGTAGGCCTGGCGAAGTCAGGGCGAGGCAGGGTCGCCGTTATTGGCGCCGGAGGTGTCCTGATTTAATCCGTAAATACCCCGATTTTCCTCGAAAATCCCCCGATTTCCCCCGAAATCCCCCTGATTTTCCCCGAGAGGACCTTCGTTTATGCGGGCTACCGCCTCAAAAAAGCGGTT
>CAZENQ010000083.1:0-14166 GCA_964513655.1 uncultured Pirellulales bacterium
GTGAGTACTCTGGCAGATTAGCCAACGGCGGCGAAAGAATAAGACTTGAAGATGCTAATGGCCAGACGATTCTGGACTTCAAATACAAAGACGGCTGGCGTCCTATTAGCGATGGCGACGGCTATTCGCTGACGATAGTGGATGCGACCAGCCCGGATGTGAACAGCTGGGATGAGAAAGACAGCTGGCGAGCAAGCGCACATATAAATGGCTCGCCCGGTGCCGACGATAGTGGCATTGTTCCCAACCCCAGCGCTATCGTGATTAACGAAGTTATGGCCCACACGGATACTTACCCAAATGACTGGATTGAGTTGTATAGTGCCACAGCCGGCCCCATCGATATTAGCGGCTGGTACCTCAGCGACAGCGATACCAACCTGATGAAGTATGAGTTTGCCTCTGGAACGGTTATCGATGGGTACGGTTATTTGGTCCTGTCTGAGGATTTCAATTTTGGCGCCTCTGCAAGCGACCCTGGCAAACATATACCATTTGCGCTAAGCGAGAACGGAGAGATGGTCTGTCTGACCTCGGCGCTGGATGCAAATGGTGTATTGACCGGCTACCGTCAGAGGGAGGATTTCGGGGCTTCTGAAACCGGTGTATCGTTCGGGCGATACTACAAAGCAAGTACCAACAACTTCAACTTTGTGGCGATGGACTACAACACACCAGAACTGGCCAATGCTTATCCAAAAGTCGGACCAATAGTTATCAATGAGATTATGTATCATCCCGACTGGCCTGCGGGCGGCTCGTATGAGAATGACCAGTATGAGTACATTGAGCTGTACAATACCAGCTCGGGGTCGGTGACCCTGTATGATTATGCGGAGGGCGAGCCGTGGAAGTTCACCGATGGCATTGACTTTACCTTCCCAGCCAGCCCGAACGAAGTTACTGTACCTGCCGGCGGATATATATTGGTAGTCAAGAACCCTGCTGCATTTGCCTGGCGATATCCAGGCGTATCTTCAAGTATAGTTTTCGGCCCGTACGATGGCAAGCTAGCCAACGGCGGCGAAAAGGTACAGATTGGTATGCCAGGTGATGAGGATGCCGGCACTCGTTACTATATTCGTGTTGACCGGGTCAGTTACAGCGACGGCTCACATCCGCAGGATTGTCCGGGCGGTGTGGACCTCTGGCCGACAGAAGCCGACGGTGGGGTCAAATCGCTTACCCGCACGAACCCGGAGCTTTACGGCAACGACCCGAACAACTGGACAGGAGCTTCACCCTCACCCGGCAGCTAATGAATCCTCGATAAAAGGGATAAACGGTAAACCTATCCCCTAACCTCTACCGGCGTTCAAAAAAGTATTGACCCAATTACTCTATCTCTAGGGAGTCTATATAATCTCTCTTTTCCAATCCTACATCGATCGAATTTATATCTTTTCTCGGAATCTTGACCACTCTGTAGGGAATATATAACACTTTAGAATTTGGCCACACCTTTCATCAGACTCCACATCGTAAAAAAGCTTAGGGAGATAATGGTTTAGATACCCCTTCACATAAAGCTTCATGGCACAAGCCGGAGGGCAGGCAGGGTAAACTTATAGCGGGTAGCGTTTAGGGCTATTTAAGACGACGGGTGGCGTAGAGTAGCGGCTTAAAGGTGGGCAATTGTTCTGTGGGGACGGCTCCCCAAGTGGTATTCAAATGGCCGAGCATGTTAGTATTATTTAAACTTTGGGAATATTCGACCAGCGCCTTTGTGGCTTCTAATTTGCGCCAACTGGCAGGCCAGACGCGAAAGCCTTTTTCCAAAAACAGGGGTATCGATTCATAAGTATCACGAGGCTCGTAGTGCCAATCGCAGATTATTATATCTTTGGGAATCAGGTCAATCGCCGCAGCGGTGTCATTCTCACTGGCTTCCCACTTGCCGTAGTCTATTTTACGGGCATCGATAAGGCGGTCGCCCCACATGAGCATTTCAAGGTTGTGTTTCTTGGCCAAATGCCGGTAATAATCATTGACCGCCGCGGCGAAAATCCCGGCTTCGTCTTTACCTTTGCACCGCGGACAAGCATCTTCGCCTATAAGAAAAACTTCATCCATTCCGACATGAAAGGCATCGGCCTCAAAAGCGTCGACCAGCTCATCCATAAGGTCGAATATTATGGGATTGACCTGCGGATGAAGCGGACACCAGCTTCGACAGTAAATCCCCTCGTTGTTAGGGTATTTGGCGGGAGTCTCATCAAATTGAGGATAGTTGACTAACAAAGGAAAGTTGTGTTCGCTCCAGGACTGATGGCCCAGGCATTGGAATTGCGGGACAAGGCGTATATGGTGTTTTCTGCATTCGGCAACGAGCTTTTTGATTTGGTCTTTCCTGCTGGGGTTGGCTGCTCGCAACTGGGGATGAGAGTCGTATTCATAACCGTAATTGATTTCTGCTATGATTACGTTAATACCGACATCCGCCAGCCGGCCTACTGCTTTGGTTAGTTGCTCAGTTCTGTCACGGGAGGTCATAAGCACGTGTACGCCTCGCCATGGCTGAGGTTGTTTTGCGGGAAGTGCACACGAGGTGAACAGAACGGGCAAACTGCACATAAGCGTGATATACAACAGTAACTTTTTCATTGGTAAACCTTGTAAACTAACATTTCCCATTTACACGCTTGAGAAACATATTTTTCTCTTACGACATCAACAATTTTTCAAGATTTATCATTGTAACCAAATTCAATTTATTTGCACAACTTCGTCTGGGAAATCCGTGACAAAAAAGTGCGAGAAATCGCTACAACCGCAGTACAACCAAATCACCAAATACCGTGTAAAATCCCAAAAACAGCAAATCCATAAGATTCTTAATATCAAAGACTTAAGAAATTCTCAGAAAGTGACGAACGTATTGAACATACGTTGACCTCACTCATGCCCGGTAGCGGTCTTTGGCGCAAGCCCCCTGCTCTTGACGTGCGCGGTTAGAAAATTCGATATATCGGCGGATGTCTTCGAACCTACGACCTCCGCGTTTTACACCCCAACAAACGAGGTTCATAACGGGGTGGTCGCAGGTTCATATCGGGTGATTTTGGGAGAACAAAAAAAAGAGATAACTCCTTTTCTGGCAAGGAGTTATCTCCAGGTCTTAATAGCGGGGGCAGGATTCGAACCTGCGACCTCCGGGTTATGGGCCCGACGAGCTACCAGACTGCTCTACCCCGCGGTCATCAATTCATCGTCCGTATTCGGAACTCAATATACTATATTTATGTTAGCACGTAAATTGGGTTTTATCAAGGGCAGAAAAAACACGAATCACAAATTTTTACGAATCCTGTCGGCGATTTCCTCAATCTTTCCTTCCTGGTATTTATAAGCCGGCCAGCGGTCAAAGACACCGTCACCGGAGTTTCTTGGGATTATATGAAAATGCAAATGCTCAACAAGCTGGCCGGCCGCCCTGCCATTGTTGCACAATACATTATAGCCCTGCGAATCCATTGCGGCGGTGACTGCTTTCGCGATTTTGCCGAGACGCGAACCGACCTGGCCGAGAAGTTCCGGAGGACAATCGTGCAATCTTCCAAAATGCTGTTTGGGAATCACCAGCGCGTGTCCATCGCTTACGGGGCCAATATCCAAAAAACAAAGAACCACCTCGTCTTCGTAAACCTTTGTAACGGGAATCTCTCCGGCTACCATCTTACAAAAAATGCAGTCGTCTTTACCCATTGATGCGGTTAATCTCCACAAACAGACTTACTGCTGGTCTGTTTTTTCCGCCTGGTTATCGGCCTCGTCAACTTCTTCCGCTTCGACGGCCTCTTCGACTTCGACAGTTTCTTTGGTCCTGGCAGTTTGCCTGGCCTTTCTACGATGTGTTCTTTTGGTAGAAGCCCGGGTTCGTTTTTTTGAATCTTCGTCCTCGCCGATGAGCTGCAGCAAAACCAACCGGCCGTTATCACCCAATCTCCTCAGAGACAAACGAATGATTCTTGTATAACCGCCCGATCTGTCAAGATATCGGGGCCCAAGTTCACTGAACAGTTTTCCGACCACCGTGCCTTTCTTGACGGGTTTTCCATCTTCATAGTCTATGATGTCACGATTGCCAAGCAGCGCGATGGCTCGCCGTCTGGCAGCTAATGTGCCTTTCTTAGCCAGCGTAATTAACTTTTCGGCGAAGGCCTTCACCTCTTTGGCCTTTTCGGGCGTTGTCGAAATCGTCTCGTGCTCGATTAGTGAGGCGACTAAATTTCGGCGCATAGCCAAGCGGTGCTGACATGTTCGACCTAATCGACGCCCTGCTACTCTGTGACGCATATTTTCAAATTCCTCTTATATGTACTAACGTCTATCACTGTTTAAACTAAATCATCTATACCGGTCATGCCCAGAGACAAGCCAATATCAGCAAGCTTTCTTTTGACTTCCCGCAAGCTGGTTTTACCGAAGCTGCGTACTTTCAGCAAATCCGGTTCGGCCATTATTACAAGTTGTCCGAGAGTCTCGACCTTTATTGATTCAAGACAGTTGCCAGCCCTCACCGATAACTCCAACTCGGCGATAGGAGTTTTCAGTTTTTCGGCCAATTCCTTACTAACTTCCTCCTCAGACATTTCCTCCGTGAGCTGCTCAGCAACAGTTTCTTCGCCGAGCTCGAAATACTGTATGAAGGGGTTGATGTGCTTGCGCAATATCTTAGCGGCCTCTACGAGTGCCATCTCAGGCGTAACTGTTCCGTTCGTCCAGATTTCAAGAATCAGCCTGTCATAATTGGTTCGCTGGCCCACTCGTGTATCCTCAGTTGTGTAACGTACCCTTGTAACCGGCGAATACAGCGAATCAATTACTATTGTTCCGAGCTCCTGCTCAAACCTATCTGTGGCGGCGATTCGTTCAGAAGCAGGTACATAACCGCGGCCGTTCTCAATTACCATTTCCATTTTGAAATTCACATTTTCAGTCAAAGTGACCAACACCATATCCTTGTTTACCACCTCTATGGCAGGGTCTGCAACTATATCAGCCGCCGTTACAACTCCAGCTTTTTTTGCCGAAACTGTCATTGTCTTTGGTTCCTCACCCTGAAGTCGAACGACAAGATTCTTGACATTCAGAACTACCTCGGTGACATCCTCCATTATGCCCTCTATCGAGGTAAATTCATGGTCGGCACCGGCTATTTTGACTGAAGTTACGGCACTTCCCTCCAGAGAAGAAAGCAATACGCGTCTTAAGCTGTTGCCAACGGTGGTGCCAAAGCCGCGCTCGAAAGGCTCGATGAGAAATTTGCCATACTTATTGTTCGATATTGTTGTATCTCGTTCAACACGAGTTGGCAACTCCAATCCACGCCATGTCACTCGCATATACACCTCCTACAAGTAACGTCCATTAACAATTCGTTATTAACCAGCAAAATCTAAAATCCAAAATAGTCAATCGGTCCCTTGAACGCCCTATCCGGCGTCTGTCTACCTCGAACAGAACTCCACAACCAGCTGCTCCTCAACAGGAATCTGAACGTCGTCTCTTGTGGGCAGTGCAACGACAGTAGCCTCGGGCTTTTCGCTATCCAATTGCAACCAACCTTGCGTGGCAAAGTTCGGGTTGCTATCCAACTGCTCTTTGACCTTTTTGTTGCTTCTTTGAGAATTCTTGAGTGTTATCTTGTCGCCTATTTTTGTGGTATAATCACCGACACTAACCTTGCGTCCCTGTACGTAAACATGGCCGTGTGTAATCAGCTGTCTGGCTGCCTTGCGAGACGGCGCAAAATTCAGTTTATAGACAACATTATCCAATCGTCTTTCCAACAACTGCAACAAAGTCTCGCCGGTATTACCCTTCATCCGTTGGGCTTTGTGGAAATACCTCATAAACTGCCGTTCCAGAAGCCCGTAATACCTTTTGATTTTCTGCTTTTCGCGCAATCGAACACCGTATTCACTGGTCCTGCCTCTGCGCCAACCATGCATACCCGGGGCCAGATTACGCTGTTTTTTCTCTACTGGGCACTTAGCCGTCTCACACCTGATGCCTTTAAGCATCAACTTCATTCCTTCACGACGACAATACTTACAAGATGAACCAAGATAACGTCCCATCTCTCTTATCTATCTCCAAAAACGTTTTGTGGTTACTCCAAACGGACCAATTTGCATATGCGCCTCTTCTCACACTCGTCTCCTCTTTGGCGGTCGACAACCATTATGCGGCAGCGGCGTGACATCTTCTATCGAGGCGATGCGCAATCCCGCCTGCTGAAGGGCTGAGATAGCAGATTCGCGCCCCGAACCAGGACCGTTAACCCTAATTTCAATCTCACGCACGCCATTACGCTTAGCGGTGTTGGCACAACGCTGTGCAGCCTGCTGCGCGGCAAAAGGCGTGCTTTTTCGTGAGCCTTTGAATCCGACGCAGCCCGCCGAACTCGAGCAAATTGTGTCACCATCTGGGTCCGTAACCGTAATCAACGTATTGTTAAATGTCGCTTTTATGTGCACTATAGCCTTTGCGACATTTTTCCTAACTTTTCGTCTTACACTTTTTGCCACTATCAGAAAAATCCTTAAATAATAAAATTATAATTTTCCAGCAACAAAGCTGAGTTTTTAGCGTTTCTCCTTCACGCCTTTCTTACCGGCCACGGTCTTTCTGGGGCCTTTGCGGGTTCGAGCATTGCTCTGAGTACACTGGCCCCTAACAGGCAAACCTTTTCTGTGACGAATTCCCCTATAACAACCTATATCACGTAATCGAGCGATGTTTTGAGCGACCTGCCTGCGAAGCTGGCCTCCGACGATATAATTGCGGTCGATAATCTGAGTTATACGGCTAAGCTCATCCTCGCTGAGTTTGCCAGCCTTGGCGCTTTTTTCGATTTTGGCCTCTTTCAAAATCATTTCCGAGACATATTGACCAATGCCATGAATATAGGTCAACGAAATCCATATGGATTTTTCATTGGGAATATCGACACCAACTAAACGCGGCATATCAGCTCCTTTTCATATCTGCCAGTTCGCATTTCATATCCAACTTCATGCTTGGCCCTTATGATACAATCAACCCTGACGCTGTTTGTGCCTGGGGTTTGTACAAATTACCCGTACAACACCTTTACGACGAATAATCCTGCAATTTTCACATATTCGTTTTACGGAACTTCTGACTTTCATTCTTCCAAAACACCTTTCGCATTGGCGATTCGCACCACATCTGCGCCAAATCATTAATTGCGGAGCACTATTCGGCCCCTATTCAAGTCATACGGTGACATTTCAACTGTAACGGTATCACCTGGTAAAATCCGAATAAAATGCATTCGCATTTTACCTGAAACATGCGCCAAAATCTTGTGACCGTTTTCCAATTCCACTCTAAACATCGCATTGGGTAGCGCATCGATCACGGTGGCCTGCAATCTTATTGTATCCTTTGCCGCCATAGTTATCTATTTTACAGTCAGCACCTCACAACCATTCTTCACTATTGCAATTGTATGCTCAAAATGCGCCGAGCATTTTGCGTCTTCTGTTACGACCGTCCAGCCATCCCTTAGTGTTCTGACCTCACAGCTGCCGGTATTAATCATAGGCTCTATTGCCAGGACCATACCTTCGGCCAGAACAATATCACTGGCAATCAACTCATCACTGACAAAGTTTGGTACTCTGGGCTCTTCGTGCATTTTTCTACCAATGCCGTGCCCGACAAAATCTTCTACTATTGAGAAGCCGGCCGACTCAGCGCAGCTCTGCATTTGGGCAGCTACACTGCTCCATTTAACGCCCGGCGCGGATTTTGCTATTGCTATATCGAGTACATGCTTTGTGACATCCATCAGCCTGTGCCTATCCCCGGAAATCTTACCTATGCCAATAGTAACAGCCGCATCTGCACAATAGCCGTCAAGCCTAGCACCGAAATCAACGCTCAGGATATCACCTTCTTTGAGCACAACGGTCTCAGAAGGAATTCCATGAACGACCTGCTCATTTATCGAAGCGCAAATCGCGCCGGGAAACGGTTCCCGAGACACTGGGCTTCGTACACCTTTAAACAAAGCCTCAGCGCCGGCATCAACGGTAATTTGCGAAGCTACCCTGTCCAACCGGGCAGTGGCAACTCCGGGCTCGGCAATCTCTTGTAATTTTGAAAGAACATCGGCTACAACGGCGCCTGCTTTACGGATCAACTCAATTTCTCTTCGGCTTTTAAGCGTTATAGCCATTTAATCAAATAACTCTGATCATCCCGATTAAGACTTCCTGTAGCGACTCGAAAAATATGTAATTCTAAACCGAGACAAGTGCATCTAGATTCTCAGACACTAAGGCGGTTACCCTGTCGGCATCCTTGTTAGCGTCAATATCATAAACCGCGTTGTTCTTTTTATAATAATCCACCACCGGCTTTGTCTGCAAGCGATAGGCCTTAAGTCTATTATTTACAACTTCACGGCTGTCATCCGGCCGCTGAATAAGCTCGGTACCATCGTTATCACATCTCCGGTCAACTTTGGGTTTCAGGTTCTTAACGTGGTAAACAGCACCACATTGAGGACAGCTTATTCTGCCGGTCAGTCGTTCGGCAACTACCCGGTCATCTACCCTCAAGTTCAAAACAGCATCTATTCTTTGTCCATTACAAGCTAATGATTCATCAAGTTTGGTGGCCTGATTAACTGTCCTCGGGAAACCATCCAGTATGAAACCAGCTTCGGGTGCTTTCTTTATAGCAGCGGTCATCATCTCAACAATTATATCATCCGGGACGAGCGCACCTGAATCCATGTAACTTTGGGCTTTCTTGCCAAGTTCGGTGCCCGCAGCTCTTTCCTGGCGCAAGATATCCCCACTGGATAGATGCGTTAGGCCATACCTGACAACAATGCGCTTGCACTGTGTTCCTTTGCCTGCACCGGGAGCACCTAACAAAACTATTCTCATCCGTACGCTCCTTTAATCCTGCCGGTTTCACTGAAACCGTCGTAGCTGCGCATCAGGAGATTGGCCTCGATTTTCTGAACCAAATCCAGCGAGACGCTGACAACAATCAATAAGGCGGTGCCACCCAAAAAGGTTGCTACAATCCAGGGGATTCCCAACAATACCGAAACGAGGGTCGGCACAACTGCAATAATGGCTAAGAATGAGGCGCCAAAATACGTGATTCTGGTCATTACCTTTTCCAAATAATCGGCGGTTCTGCGTCCGGGGCGAAGTCCAGGGATGAAGCTGCCCGAGTCTCGCAGGTTCTTGGCCATTTCCTTCGGCTGAAACTGAACCGTCGTCCAAAAATAGGCAAACAAGAAAATCAACAACATATATACGACATTGTATGTGTAAGCAGATGGAGACAAGGCATTTTGCAAACTCTGAAGAAATACCGAGCCGCTGAACTTCTCGATGCTCACCAACTGGCCAATTATCACCGGTGGAAATATCATAAAACTGGACGCGAAAATTATCGGCATCACACCACCGTGATTGACACGAAGCGGCAAATAATGTCTCTGGCCACCATAGATTCTGCGCCCTCTCATCTGTTTTGCCTGCTGAATTGGTATCCGTCTCTGGCCCTGTGTTATCAATATGGCACCTGCAACAACGGATACAAACGCTGCTATCAGGAACAATAGTTGTGCCGGTCCTATAGTGCCAGCAGCTGCGCCAACCCTGAGGTCGACATTCTGCCGGAGCATATTTACTGCCCAGGGCATTCTCGACATAATACCCGCCATAATTATCAAACTAATACCGTTTCCTATGCCATACTCATCTATCTGCTCACCGAGCCACATCAGGAAGATGGTGCCGGCCGTCATGCCAACAATTCCCATCATCAATGCCTGCACGCGCATACCGGCATAGGTATAGCCCCCCAACATCCTCATATACATCACCGACTGAATAACACATATCAGCACCGTCAGGTAGCGCGTGTACTCCTGTATCTTTTTGTATCCGGTTTGGCCCTCCTGACGCAATTTTTTCAAAGCGGGAACAACCTCACCCAGGAGCATAAGAATAATAGATGAGGTAATATAGGGCATAATTCCCAACCCAAACAAGCTGCTACGGCTCAGGGTGCCACCCGTAAATATTTGCAGGTATTCGGCAGCTCTGCCCAGGGGACTATCAGTGTCTCTTGTGTTGACGGCGGCTTGTATCTTCGACTGGTCAAAACAGGGAACAGGAATATGAAAACCGACCCTGTATATTATCAGCAGCGCCACGGTGAAAAGGACCTTATTTCGCAGGTCCGGAATTCTAAATATGTTAAATACCGTTCCAAGCATCTTTATATTTTCTAATATTTCTTTACTTCTACCTTAATTAAAAGGTTCCCATTCTGCAACAAGCTGCAAGACGGCAATCCCTCTGGTTACTATATCACCTTTGCCGTGCCGCCGGAAGCCACAATCTTCTGTTCAGCGGTTTTGCTGAATTTATGAGCCACTACCTGTAACTTTTTTGTTAGTTCACCATCACCAAGAATCTTGACTCTATTTTTCAAGCTGTCAATCAGTCCAGCACTGGATAACTGCTCCACGCCAACGGTAGCACCTTCGTTAAACCTTTCCAACTGTGATACATTAATGATTTTGTAGCGTGTTTCGAACTTATAATTACTAAAGCCGCGTTTGGGCAATCTTCTAAACAAAGGCATCTGCCCACCTTCATAAAGTGATATTGACGAGGCGCCGGCCCTGCTGCCACTGCCTTTGTGGCCTCGACCACAAGTTTTTCCTCGGCCTGTGCCCGGGCCTCTACCAATACGCCTGCGAGCTTTATGCTTGCCTGCAACAGAAGTTATATGGTAATTCAACATATAAATCATCACCACCTTTTCACAGCTTCAACCTCTACGCCACGAAGCGATTCAACTATTTCTTTGCTGCGCAACCTCAGCAGTCCATCCATTGTAGCTTTGACAACGTTTTTAGCGGACGTGCTTCTATAAACTTTAGTAAGCACATCCTGGACACCAGCGAACTCGAGCACAGCACGAGCACTGGAGCCAGCGATAACCCCGGTGCCCGGACTGGCCGGGACCAGTGCTATCTTTGTGGCCCTGTATTTGCCATCAATTCGGTGTGGAATCGTCCGGCCTACCAAGGGTATTTTATGCAATGATTTCTTCGCATCTTTTATGGCCTTCTCAACCGCCAGAGGGACTTCCTTAGCCTTGCCGTAACCGATACCCACCGTACCTACGCGGTCTCCCACTACAACCAATGCCGCAAAGCTGAACCGCCGGCCTCCCTTGACCACTTTGGAACAGCGAAATATTTTCACGACCGTATCTTCCAACGGCTGTTCTTCCTGAGCAGATAGTTTAACCGGTTTTGGCACCAATTCTTTTCTCCAAACTTTTTTCTATTTATTTTTTTCAAAAAGCCAAGCCGGCTTTTCTCGCCGCTTCGGCCAGAGCCTTAACTCTGCCATGAAACCTGTATCGGTTCCTGTCAAAACAAACACACTTAATGCCGACGCCGAGCGCCTGCTTCGCGATTGCTTCACCTACGATTTCAGCAGCCTTTCTATTACCGCCGTAGGCCAGTTGGTCACTCAATCCCCTGGTCCTTGTGCTGGCAGAAACAAGTGTCGCCCCCGCAAGGTCATCGGTAATCTGGGCGTAAATATGTCTGCTCGAGCGAAAAACCGACAGGCGGGGTCTGTCCGGTGTTCCAAAGACCTTCTTTCGCACGTGATACTTACGTCTCGTCGTCGCTGTTTTTGCCCTGCCAATTCTCATAAGAACCAAATCCCAACTACATCGTTCCTGAGGTAAACGCCTTGCCGACTTTGCGTCTTACGTATTCATCAGCATAGCGGATTCCTTTGCCTTTATATGGTTCCGGCGGTCTTATCTTTCTCACATCCGCAGCGAATTGTCCCAGCACGGCTTTGTCTATTCCCGAAAGCGTGAACCTTGCGGGAACTTCATTGCCTCTGGTCGCGCCGGTTTCAATGTTTACCTTTATACCCTTTGGCACGGGCCTATCTACCAGATGGCAGAAGCCAACCTGGAAAACCAGCTTGCCTCCTTGTTCCTTGACACTACAGCCGGTGCCGTATATTTCCATTTTTCTCTCAAAACCCCCGCTGACTCCGGCCACCATATTGGCAATCAAGGCACGCATCGTACCATGCAACTGCCTGTGCTGGCGTATTTGAGGATGTTCATTTTCAACCAATACTTTTTCTGCGGAACTGTCAATCTGTACCTTTATCCGCGGGTGACAATTCATC
Source organism: uncultured Pirellulales bacterium (assembly GCA_964513655.1). Lineage (GTDB taxonomy): Bacteria > Planctomycetota > Phycisphaerae > Sedimentisphaerales > Anaerobacaceae. The sequence goes on from CAZENQ010000083.1 coordinate 12,240, forward strand.
TGCAAGCTGCCGAGCGGACCTGAAACCTTGATGGACAGACCACTCTGCTCAACCTTTACTCCCTTGGGGATAACAATTGGTTTTTTGCCAATACGACTCATCAGCTCACCGTACAAAGTATCTCGCCGCTTACTTTGTCCTTTCGGCAGTTTCTGTCACTCATTACACCCTTGCTCGTCGAAACAATCGCCACACCCATACCACCTAAAACACGAGGCAATTTCTCAACGGATGAATAGACTCTTCTGCCGGGTTTACTTACTCTTGTTATTTCACTAATAATAGGCCGGCCATCCTGGTCATACTTCAAATTAATTCTCAATATTCCCTGTTTGCCGTCATCGATTCGGTCAAACTCCTCAACGTAACCTTCCTGTTTTAGAACAGCCGCTATACCTTCACATATTTTCGATGCTTTAATATTAACCTGTTCGCTGTTTATTCGCAGCGCGTTGCGAATTCTCGTCAGCATATCAGCTATTGGATCGCTCAAACTCATAATCAAGCTCCAGACCAATCCTGATAAATCAGGATTGCAATCTTTCAATCGTGAATTGCATTACCAACTGGCCTTTTTTACTCCTGGTATTTTTCCTTCATTAGCCAAGGTTCTGAAACAAATCCGGCAAATTTTAAATTTGCGATAAACGGCCTTGCTTCTTCCACAAAGCTTACAACGTGTATACTGTCTAACGCGAAATTTTTGTTTCTTTTCTGCCTTATTTTCCAGCGCTTTAGTCGACATTAACACGCTCCGAATCAAAGGATTCCACTTTTGGAATCACGTCAAAACACAAACCCGGCATTTACCCAGGCTTCGGCAGCTGCTACTGTTTCGCAACTGCCAACTCTCTGAACGGCATGCCAAAGAGCGACAACATTTCTTTCGCCTCCTCATTGGTATTTGCCGTTGTTACAAAGGTTATATTCATACCCTGCTGAAACTCGAGCTTTGCAGGGTTAATCTCCGGAAAAACAGTTTGCTCAGCCAGACCCATCGAGTAATTCCCTCTTCCGTCAAAACTGCCTGGGCTAAGACCTCGAAAGTCTCTTACCCGCGGGATTGCAAGGCTAATCAGTCTGTCCATAAATTCATACATCCGCTCTCCGCGGACGGTCACCTTCAAAGCGGTTTCCATGCCTTCGCGAACTTTGAAATTCGAAACACTCTTCTTGGCCTTGCACACGAGAGGCATCTGGCCTGTAATCATCATCAAGTCCTTTTTGGCAAGTTCCAGAAATTTCTTGTCCTGTGCTGCTCTGCCCACACCCATAGAAACAATGATCTTTGCCATCCGAGGTACAGCCATAGGATTCTTGTAGCCAAATCGACCGGTCAATTCCGGTACTATCTTGGACTTATATAAATCTCTTAAACGTGCCATAATGCACCTTGTTGATTGATTACCGATTATTCTCCATTTGCTTTTCTGAGTTTCTCAATGAGGAACTATCCATTATCAAGTGTTTGCTTTCCTAGTGACGCCAATTTCGCTGCCGTCGGTGGAGACCCGCTTTTTACTCCCGTCCTCATTTATCTGGAAACGGACCCTGTTGCCTCTGGAGCTTTTCGGGTTTACCGGCAAGACATTGCTTACATGTATCGGTTGCTCGACATCAATCCGGCCTCCCTGCGGATTTTTGCGTGAAGGCCGAACGTGTTTCTTTGCTATATTGTGGCCCTGAACAACTACCTTGTTCTTATTCGGTATGACACGCAAAACCCTGCCGGTAGCACCTTTATGGTCGCCAGTTATAATCTCAACCATGTCACCTTTTTTTATATGCAGGGCCATTTTAAATCCTTAACACGCAAATTCAGTCTAAGTTAATTCTCCGTGAAAATTAATTATTCAGACTACTTCGCTCGCAAGCGAAATAATTTTCATATAGTTTTTTTCACGAAGCTCGCGAGCAACCGCACCGA
>CAZENQ010000084.1:0-14152 GCA_964513655.1 uncultured Pirellulales bacterium
TCGCAGCACTGTGAGCAAATTGGCCAACGTTAGCCCCACCAAGACCAATGCCAATGCGATCAATAGCTTGCTTGCCGCACTGCTCTTTTGTTTTTTCTCGGGAAGCGAAAAATTCAGCTTCTCTTCCATAAACTTCTTACCTCCTTCAGCAAGTTTTCATTTATCAAAGCGGCCCCCGACGTTCCTTAGTACCGTCTGTGCCGCATATGGAAAAACTCAATCAAGTCATGTATGTACGGCCTGTTGGTGCTTATGCTGATACTGTCAACGTTGATTGACTTGAGCATATTCTTCAGTTCGCCGAACCGCCCTGCGCTTCTTTCACCGTATTGATTGCGAAATCTCCTGCTGGACGTGTCCACAAGAACAATCTCACCGGTCTCGGCATCGGCGAGTTCAATCAGTCCCACGCCGGGCATAGAAATCTCCACCCTGTCCCGCACCGGCACCGCGATAACATCGTGACGCTTGTTAAGTAAACTCAGAGGTTTCTTAAAGTCCGTTTCTATAAAATCGGACACCACAAATACGATCGCCTTTTTGCGCATCACCTTCGCGATATAGTCCATGGCAAGAGGGATATCTGTCTTCCGCCGAGGCATCTTAAAATAAAGCAACTCTCGAATCAGACGCAAGACGTGCCTGCTTCCCTTCTTCGGCGGTATATACAATTCTATCCTGTCGGTAAAAATCAGCAGACCGACTTTGTCGTTGTTTTTCGCTGCCGCAAAAGCCAGGACAGCACAGAATTCCGCCGCCAGTTCATTCTTCGTTTTGTTTACAGTTCCGAATTCCCCCGACGCGCTCAGGTCAACCGCAAACATCACGGTCATCTCGCGTTCTTCCACATACTGCTTGATGTAGGGCCTGCCCGTTCGAGCCGTGACATTCCAGTCAATCGTACGTACATCGTCGCCCGGCGTATACTCCCGGACCTCGTCGAACTGCATTCCCCGGCCCTTGAAGACACTCTCATACTGACCCGCAAAGCTCGCGTCCACCGTCCGGGAAGTATAGATCTGAATCTGCCTGATTTTCTTAATTAAATCCTCTGGTATCATCGCAATCTCAAAACCAAATCGGCAGCCGCTTTTTATGGTACTTCGATATTCTCAAAAATCGTCTTTATAATGTCCTCGCTGGTTTTATCTTCCGCCTCCGCCTCGTAACTGACAATTACCCTGTGCCGCAGCACATCAGCGCCGATGCTCTTGACGTCCTGCGGCGTGACATAGCCCCTTTGCTGGATAAAGGCGTGCGCCTTTGCCGCGACCGTAAGATAAATCGTCGCTCGCGGTGACGCCCCATAGTTTATAAAATTGCCCAGTTCTATCCCGTACTTATCCGGCTCTCTCGTGGCGCAGACTACGTCGACAATATAATCTTTAATCTTTTCATCAATATATATCTCGTCAACCACTGCTCTGACGTTTGAAATATCCGCAGGACTAATGGCTGCTTTTATGTCAAACTTCTTGTCCGTCACAGCCATCCTGTCGAGAATCGCACGTTCCTCTTCTTTGTTCGGGTAGTCAATCTTTAGCTTCAGCATAAACCGGTCCAACTGTGCCTCCGGCAGTGGATACGTTCCCTCCTGCTCAATCGGGTTTTGTGTAGCAAGCACCATAAAGGGACTCGGAACCGGAAAAGTCTCTTCCCCGATTGAAACCTGTCTTTCCTGCATCGCCTCTAACAAGGCGCTCTGCACCTTTGCGGGAGCCCTGTTGATTTCGTCAGCCAGTATGATATTTGCAAAAATCGGCCCCTTGCGCGTATAAAACTGACCGTCCGACTGCCGGTATATCTGCGTTCCAATCAAATCAGCTGGTAGCAAATCTGGCGTAAACTGTAGCCGCCTGAAATCTGCGTCTATCGCACGCGACAGAATTGTCACCGCCATCGTCTTGGCAAGACCCGGCACCCCCTCCAAAAGTATGTGCCCATTTGCTAATAAGCCTATGAGCATCCGCTCAAGCATATAACGCTGCCCGACAATTACCTTGTTCATCTCGCCAAAAAGCGCCCGCACAAATTCGCTCTTTTGCTGCACCAAACTCCCTATCTGCTTTACATCCATCGCCATATGCATTTTCTCCTTCAAAAATCTGGCTATAAGACAAATACCTCAATTTGCGCCTGGTTGCACCTGTGGGCTATAAAAAATATCGGTTTTTTTACGTTTTTCAACCGCCAATAGTTCATATTTTGCGCGAAAATCCACAAAATTCAAGACTTATTCTAATTTCCTACTTTCTTGGAAACCTCTGGGCCCCTCTAAATCGCGGCTGACCTGCCGGGATAATATCAATTAATATGCCCAGAAAAGCTGACTGGTCACAGAACTATAAGATTGAAAAAAAAAGAAACTCATGTATAGTACTCAAAAGGTTGAGCTTTTTATGAATTAATAAGTATAATAGACCAATGAGTAAACGGGAAAAAATGACCTCTCGCGAGTTAGGGCTTGAGATTGGTGCAATCTGCGGCAAACATCTCCTTAAGTTAAAACACCTGCATTATGGGTACTGGACCAACGGCCTGGATGTAGATATAGGTAACTTACATACTGCTCAGGAGAATTATACGAATTTCCTAATCTCGCACATTCCTGATAGTGTCAAGGCAATTTTGGACGTTGGGTGTGGTACAGGCCAAACTGCCAAGAAGTTGGTTGATATGGGCTATAAGGTGGATTGTGTGTCTCCGAGCGCCTTCCTTGCAGAACAAGGGCGCTCATTGCTGGGAAATAAAAGCGAAATCTTTGAGTGTCCATATGAACTGCTGGAGACAGAAAACCGATATGATGTGATTATGTTTAGTGAGAGTTTTCAATACGTTGCTCTGGAAAAAGGCTTGGAAAAAACAGCCAGATTCTTGAATGACGATGGTTACTTGTTGATATGTGATGTTTTTGAAAGAGGTGTCAAAGGAAATAACGTGCTGGGTGGCGGATGCAGACTGACGAGATTTCACGAATTGATTGCACATTACCCTTTTGAACTTGTTACGGACATAGATATCACTGAGGAAACGGCACCGAACCTTGATATAATGCATGACATGACGAAAAATATGCTCGGCCCTGTCTTGGATTCAGGCCTCGCTTTCCTGAGCACTAAATACCCACTCACTCTAAGACTTCTTCGCTGGAAATATAAGAAGAAAATAAATAAAGCTTATCAGAAGTATGCTAGTGAGGGAAGAACAAGCGAGGCGTTTAAGAGGTTCAAATCATATCGCTTCTTTCTGTACAGGAAAGTCTGCCCAAGCATTAATGAGTAAGGAGTGGGCGAGAAAAACGTGAGGCTATAAAAGCAAAAACAGAAGCTTTTGACAGATTTTGCCGTAGCGGAAATAACAAGTCTACTTCATGGTTGGAATACCTTTCGAAATGATCGCGCAATAATGCATTGAGAGAGCAGGAATCAACGGTCTTTTACGGCAAGTCCACTCGAGCAAACGGATCGCGGCACATTTGTCAAGTTGACCCTTCGGAGGTGAAAACAAGTCCCTATACGTTGCTTGGCTGCTTTGAGCCCGTTATAATCCGGTCGTATTTGAGGATAGCATTCACAATGTGTTCACGTTCTTTTTCTGTCAACCACCATCCTACGGGAATAGAAACCTGCTCGTGGGTAAACTCATCCAAGCCGGGCAAACTTACCTTGAAGTCCTTGAACATGGAGTAGTCGTCGTTCCTCGCATGCACCTGTGAGACAATTATGTCGGCTGCTTTCATACGCTCTGTAAACTGCTCGCGGTCTTTTGCCCTCACTGTGTAAAGCCAGTATGAACTCAAGCGGTCGTCCTTGTATCTCAGCGGCCGCACACTCTTTAAGTCAGCCAATGCCTCGTCATACCACCTGGCATTTGCTTGATGCTTCTCGATGACCTCCCCCACGTACCCGAACTGCTCAAGATATGATACTCCCCAAAAACTGGGCGCATGATTAAGGTGGATTTGTCGCCTGAGACGATAAAAGTTTCAGGAGACAGATTCATGAAAGACAAAAGACGTAATCACAGTGCTCAGTTTTTGGGGAGTATTATATGTCTTCCTTATTTCCACTGGCTTCTACACACGACTTCCGCTGCTTGTGTTGTCTCCTTCAGTTACCTGCGACGTCCGCCACGACTCGGTTGGCGCTTTGGGCTTCGTCTGTGGTCGGAGCGTCTTCGACGCGACCTGTCAGCTGAGCGCTTCCAGCTGTTCCGATGGTTGCTTCGTGCCCTGCGGATCTGTTGGTCACGCGTTGCCCTTTCTCGTCTGACTCTTGCTCTTTCTTGTGTGACTTTTGCTCTTCGCTCAGAAATAGCCTGTGCGGTAGCTCTGTCCCGTGTCCTGGCCTCGGCACGCTCATCCCTCTGGCGTGTTCGCGCGCGTTCTGGTCTCGTGCGTGGCTCACCTGTGCGTCTTTCGAGGTTGCCGAAGCGATCAGGACTTTCGCTTCGGAATTTTTTGCGATTCAGGTTTTCGTTCTGCTGGCGGGCCGTTGCGAATTCCTGCTCGAAGCTATCCCGTGCCTGTATGCGCCTTAGGGGTTCTATTTCCGGTGTGTCAGGTCGATTCCGGGCCCAACGCCTTATAGCATCAAGAGCCCGACGGGGTCGGTAATAGTTGGGGTAATAACGTCGATAACCGTAATAGCGATCATAGTAGTCATCATCATAGTAATCCTCATAACACTCCAGCATCTCTTCGTTCAGATTGGGATACTCCTCAGAATTGTCAAGAACGTAGGTGACAAAGTTGGCATCGGGCAAACCCCATACCTCAACCTCGTTGGCCTCTGACATGGCCACGCCGGTCTCGTTTGCTGATTGTTCAGGCTGGCCTGTTTCATCTGCATATGCCTTGTAAGCGGCTAATAACTGCTCCACTGATTCAGGATTGTTTTCCAGACGCTCAACCCACGTATCGACTGCCCGCTCATGCTCCTGCCCAGCCTGTTCTGCCATCTGGTTCACTAGTTGCAGAACCTTGCCCTTATCATTCTCATACACTGCTCCGATCAGACCGGTTACTACCAAATGCTCCTCCATAACGTCAAGCACGTCAGGATAGTAAACCATTAACTTAGCCGCTTCCTGCACCTCTTTTGGGTACGACCCAAGTACTTCGTAGAGTTTAGCAACTGGTTTATCCACCCTATCTATGAAAAACGACAGCTTTACCACCAAATCCGGATACTGGGCCAATTCTAACATCGCCTTCCACACATCCTGCGGATATTGAAGCACGCCAAGAAAGGCCTCACGTCCCGACTCGCGCATCTGCTCGAGCTGCTCTTCCATCTGCTCCTGAAAATACCCTTGCTCCTGAGCCACCGTTGTCAGTGCCAACATGCCGATTAGCACTAATACTACCAGTAGCTTATTGCTTTGTCTCAACATAACATTATCTCCTTAACTATCTTAGCAATACTTCCTGTCTTTACTATTGCAGACCAAACAATCAAATTATTGCAATAGAGAATTCACTCTACCAAATTTATTTCTTATTGCAATACTTAATCCTGGAAACCACGGTTTAACCATTGTGCATCATCCTTTAGCGTCGTCTGCCGCCGCCGCGTCTGCCGCCGGAGCTTCGAGACCTCTGGAAATTGTTGGTTCGACTCGTACCCCGCTGACGGGCATTGTGATGGCGATCCAGGTTGGAACTTCTCCTGCCGGAACTCGGACGGCTGGTGGATGGGCGTGATGTACTGGGTGAAGTAGAGGTCCTCCGGTCAGACCAGCCATCACGTGTCCGCTGCTGCCAGCCCGTGTCGGTCCTGCGGTGGACATTACCATTGCGGTCGGCAAAGACGTTATTCGCACGCGCGGGCCGAGTAGTCCCAGGTCTACCTGCACCGGGTCTGTCCGCGCCAGGTCTAGCCGTGCCGGGTCTGTCCGCGCCAGGTCTAGCCGTGCCGGGTCTGTCCGCGCCAGGTCTGCCTGCACTGGGTCGTCCTGCACCAGGTCCTCGAGCAACATCACGACGTCTGTTGTAAATGTTGTTTCTGCTTCTGTCGATGTTTATGTTGCGATTGATGTCTATGTCGATGTCACGGTAGCCACCTCTACCCCACCATCCTCTGTGCCGCGCATGAGATGCGACCCAGCCGGTGGCGAACCCGGCCGCAAAACCCCAACCGCGGTAAGGACGGTAGACGGCTGCGTAACCGTAGGTCACTGGACGTGGGTAGTAGTAGACGCCGTACCATGCCGGGTAAATATAACCCGTACCGTAGACGACCGTCCCGCCATAAACGTAGGAACCAACATATCCCGGCGTGTAGCCGACGTAAACAACCTCAGGTGTATAAGAATAAACGTAGACATATTTCACGTGGTAGACAGGACAGCTCGGTGGAATAGTATAGATCGCCTGCGGAACGGCTACGCATACTACCCAGGGCCCCATAGGGTCATTAGCTTCAAACCACACCGCATCGTTACAGCAGTAATATTTACTCCCGTAGCGAATGACCGAGTAGGAGGTGTTGGTAGCATAGTACATGTCTGTATCTTCGATTTTAACAAATTTAGGCGCACCATCGTAAGAAACTGCCACTTTTGCTTCGCTGCGTTTTACAGTTGCGGTTTGGGGAATATAGGTCTCAAGCACAGCTTCCTTGGCTTCTTGTGTCCCTGCAACCTGGGCTGATACGTGCTCCTTGGCTGAACCAGGGGGAATCTTTGCAAAATCCCTCGGGAGTCCATCCGCCGGAACATACGACCAGGTCTTCTCCAGTGATGTCGCCGAAAACCATCGACCTGACAGTAGGACGAAATGAAGTTGCGTGCCGATATGCATGAACACATCACTTTCCGTGTTGCTCATGTACAAAAGGTCCGTACCGCTAATGGGGGTGTACTTGGGTTCTCCATCGGAGACTATCAGCTCTGCCACTTCTGTAGTAACTATAATTTGTGGTACACGGTCAGAAGATGGCTGTGTATCTGACACGTTAGTACTCGAATCATCTGCGGCAAGTGCCACCACCGAAGCCGGTGGGTTCTTTTTGATCGTCCAAGGTCCGTTTATATCGGGAGCAACAAACCATTGGTTGCTGCCTTTGAGATAGTAGAGCTTTACCTTTGGGTCGAGCACAATAAAGAATGGTGTGTTCACCACCCGCATTAAATCGGAATTCTCAACCTTGCTAAGCTGAGGCTCACCATCAAGTACAACCAGCACGGTCGGGGCCGTAGTAAAAATAATTTTGGGCGGCACTGATCTCAGGTCCTCAGCGGCAGCCTCTTCCTTTTCAACCAGCTCAAGCGCAGTTAACAATCGGTCAAGAGACATCGTTGGATTCCACTTGGGAATCTCGCCTTCGAGTATAGAAATAAGTTTCTCCGCTTTAGATGGGTCGGCGTTTGGAAATTTCACTTGAGGGACATCGAGCTCCAACAACGTAACGGTGCGGGTGTCACGGTCTGTCGAAACACGGGCCGCGAACCAGACGGCCCCAAAAATAGGCTCGGTTTCTCCCTTCTTTGTTATGGAAATTGCTGCGCGCGCTGTTAGCTTATCGGCCTTAAACGACTCAAGCTGCGGTTGGTAAATCGTAATGATAGCTTCCGGCAGTTCGATGTCGCGAGGCCAATCAAACTCGACGGCGCCAGCCAGAGTAGCACTAAGCAGCACCACTGCAGATGCAACCAGATTAAAAACAAGAATCGGTGCGCTTTCAGTAATTACTTTTTTTATTGTTCAGCTCCTTTCAGACCACCCTTTTAGATTTAACAACCTAACCTCGCCGGCAGAATCGAAACTATATCATAATTTATCAAAGGGCACAGCTTGCAATCTGATGCCCAACAAGTTCTGACCCAGAACCTTCAAAAAACAAACTTCTTTTCTGTAACGTTTAGTCCCTGTGTTCTCGTGATGCTATTATCATTCCTCGAGAGTGCCTGCCTTGCCGGCTAATAGCCAAAACGTTTTCATTTGAGGGTCCTGGCGTTTCACATCTCGCGGCAGTTTATCCTCCGATACGAGCCGATAGCCTTTTTGTTTCATACAATCCTTTATGAAGTCCACTTCGTAGGTGTCGACGTCCTGCATATCCGCATACTTTTTCAGCTCATCGTAGCACAGCTGCAGGTCTTGGTCGCACTCTTCAAAGGTTTTACCCTCCTGATACCAGTATGTGCAGCCTGTCCACAAGCACAATAGGCTCAGTAACACCAAAACAGTTAAGAACTTTGCCATTTTTCTGCCCTTTCAAAAAACAAATAATTTGTTTTCGCCTGAATATTCAAGCATACCATATCTTAACCTTGGTATCAATACCCGTGGGCCTCCTTAAGCCGATTGTAGAACCGCTTGGCCCAATCGTCCATAACTGCCTTCGCGTTCTCCCATTTGTAATACTCACCAAGCGGCCGGCCTTTTTCCTGAGATTCAACAAAGGCGCCTATTTGCTCGCCTGTCTGTGTATCGAGCAACTCCATCTCCATTGATGCCCCGCCCATCCTGAAGGCAGAGGCCCTCTTGACGTTTGTAAGCGCTGTACGTACCCTCGCAACCCGCGGTCCAGGCTCTGAGACTACCCGCCAATTTGACCAAATCGCGTCCTCTATGGCTCTACGCATATATGTCCTGAGTTGCTCCACTTCGTCCCAGTTCTTTACCTCTGCTTGCGTTCCGTAATCGAAGAGCACCTCAACGCGGTCAATGATGAATTTTTCATAGTTGCCGAGGTCGTATTTTGGATTTACGTACCGGTAACTCGTCTCAGATATGGGTTCAAGGCGCGAGTAGTCACTTAGAAAGCCGGTCACTGGCATCTTTGTTGAAGGGGCCGAAGACTCACAACCGTATTGCACCGACATAACAACAATTACCAGAGCCAACAATAGACTTGTTCTCTTTGTTCCTTCCATCTCGCCGTTCCTTTCAAATGATTTACCACACTTTCATCAATATTTACCGACTTTCCGCTGTTTCAAGACTGTTTTTTCAACCGTGTAAGAGCAGTCTGACCTTTCAGGCTTAACGCGCTTATTCAAGGCGTTTTTGCAGCCGTTCGGCCCGGTTACCCATTATACCTTTTGCAGCATCCCATTCACCTAAATTTGCGAATGGTACTCTCGAACCTTTCTGTGCCTTAACAAAAGTTTCTGTCTGTTTGCCTGCCCAGCTCTTTTCGGTCTAATCGTGCGGCGTAAGCTCCGCGCCTTTCGGCGTGACTTCTGACACCCGATGTGGGAACTTCCGGATCATCATCATGTGTTCCCGCAGGTGATTTTGGATGGGCGTCACCGCGAATAGCCCTGGGTAGAGTTCTCCAAACTTCTCACCAGGGTCACGCATGACGTTGTAGAAATCCATGCCCGGCAGCCCGCCGTGGCCCTCCTTGATGTGGACCTTGAAGTCCTCGTAGCGGATGGCGCCAAGCACACCGCCGCTGTAGTGGAACATATAGTTGCGTCGGCCGTGACCTTCGCCCAGCAGCAATAGGGCAGTCTGGTCGATCCCGTCAGTAACACGGTCATTGGGAATTCTATCCATGGCGCCTCCGATCCGTGCCGCCGTGGTGAACAGGTCGGTGAGGTGCAGGATATCCACCGGATCCTGGTTGGGCGCGATCATTCCCGGCCACCAGGCCATTGCTGGCACCCGCACGCCGCCTTCCGTGACAGCACCCTTGCCACCCTTCAGCCAGGAGTAGCCGGAGTTCGGGTAGAAGGCGTACATCGGTCCATTATCACTGATCCAGACGACCAGCGTGTTCTCGGCGATGCCTTCGGACCTCAAGGTGTCGAGCAGTTGTCGTACATGCGCATTGTGGGCCGCCATCTCGGAAGCCTGGGCATTGACCTTATCGACATGCTTGTCGTTGTGGTGGGCCTTCGATCCCTGTAGCTGCTGGGTGTAGGTCGCCCAGTAGATGAAGAAGGGCTTGTCGTCCTTGGCCTTGTCCTTGACGTAGGCCATGATCTGCTTGATCGACTCGGCCTCAAAGGCTTCCTGTCGCTCAGGACCAAGTTTGCCGGCAACGCCCTCAATTGGCTTGCGTCCCTTGCCTTTGCGCCCAACGTACCCGGCCACCGACAGATCAATCCCGGTCCGCTTTTTGTATTCCTCTTCACCAGGGAAGTCGTAGAACATCGCCTTCTGGGAGTTCGGCGCTTTGTTGTACATGTCGAAAGAACCGGGCCAATTGTCGGGCGCCCCGTTAAACAGGCCATAGTACGCGTAGTCGTAGCCCTGGTTCTCCGGCGCGTGCTCGGGCTCGTCGCCCAAATGCCACTTGCCCCACATGGCCGTGTGGTAGTCTGCCTTAGAGAGCACTTCGGCTATTGTCACCTCGTCCGGCGACAGCCCTTCGGTCTGGCCCGGCCATAGGACGCTCAGCAGCCCGGTTCGGACCGGATGCCTACCCGTATTGATGGCAATGCGGGACGGCGTGCAGGATGGCTCGGCATACGCATGGAAAAACCGAATTCCCTCGTAGGCCATCTTGTCCAGCTCGGGTGTCGGCGTGCCGCGGTGTTTGCCACCACCCTGCCAGCCCATCTCGCCCCAGCCGACGTCGTCGGCGAGGATGTAGATTATGTTCGGTTTTTTGCCGAATCTCCTTTCCAGTGCCGCAAGCTTGGCGTTGATCTGTTTGTTCTCGGCCGCCCATTTTGCCCGGTTCTTTTCAGCCAGCTCCAGATACGGCGCATCCGGCTGATAGGCATGGCTAACTGCCGACAGGACGAGCACCAAAACCGACATCAAAATAACTTTACTTGCCAATTTGGTCCTCATTTGTTGCCTCCTTTCTGAAATACTTACTTACTTTTTAGCTCGGTCTTTAGCGCGCCTCTTCAAGGTGTTTTTGAAGCCGTTTTGCCCAGTCATCCATGACGCCCTTGGCAGTACCCCAGTCGCCGAGGTTGGAAAATGGTACCCGGCTGCCCGTCCGCGACTCGACAACCGCACCTACCTGCTTACCTGTCACCGAATCCACAACCTCCGCCTCCATCGCCACCCCACCTATCCCGGCACCAAGCAGACTGGCCTGCGGTAGTACATTCAGAGTGCCGGTTTCTTTGATATCTGTAAGGGCCACGCGAATTCTCGCCACACCAGGACCTGCCCGGTGAACAACTTTGCGCCCCGAATCCGAGATTGCCTTGACAATCGCAGAGTGGAAGTAATTAGTCAGGTCCTTCAGTTCCTGCTCGGTTATCTTACCTTCGCTCTTTGCCTCTATAGCCGAAGCACCGGTGAAAAAGTGCACTTTCACCTCATCAACGATAAAACCAGAATATGCACCCAATGCTTGCTCATTGATATACCGCAGGCTTGTGTCCGATTCGGCCCTCAGACGCGAATAATCCGTCAAGAAGCCCGTCCTGACAGGCCCTCCTGACTCACATCCGCACTGCACTAGCATCAAACCAACAGCCACAACCATTAACACACCTGCTTCTTTCATTCTCTTTTCCATTTTCTTTGCTCCTTTCTTGACAATTAGTTACCTTTCAGCATCGGACTGAGCGCATGCCGACGAAAAGAACACTATAAAACATTCATTCATACAGGCATATCAGGGTTGAGCCTGTTTCTCTTATAGGGCAATCCCCTATAATTTCACGGGATTTCTTTAAAAAAGCGGCACTGGCATGTTCAGAACTTCCAGTTCGCATACACGCCGACAAAATACAGGTCGTTACGGTCGTAATCTCCACTGAAAAGGCTCCTATTGACCTTCGCCTCGCCGTAATCGGCATACACAAACGCTGCCCTGACGGTAAGGCTCTCGCTCTACTCATACTGCACACCTAAAGACTAGCGCACCTGTCGGTCAAGCGGCATATCGGGCGTTCGGTCGGCCGTATCGACAGACGACGTATTATAGGCAAAGGCCGCCTGAAGAAGCCACTTCTCAGCCGGGCGGTAATGGACACAGGCGGAAACCCCTGTCATTTATGGCGTCCATACCCACTCATGCTCACCACCTGACCCCGGCAGCTCCTTGTGCCATTCATACCCGCCCTCGAACAGCCGTTTCATCTCAACCGGGTCGAACGGTTCCTTGCCGTGCTCCTCATACTTATCGGGGATGCTCACGTAGTTGAAATCCACCCCGTCGTCTTCAGCAAATGCAGGTTCAAAAAAACTCAGAAACATCACAACTAAAAAAATAATACAAATACGCAGGATACACTGACTCCTTAATATTCCAAAGATAGGTGGAGTTTTATAATCTGACATACTTCATGGAAGAACTTTTCACAAAACCAGCATCGTAATGTTCCCGGCTGCATACTGCACCAGGCGCCAAAACCAAATTAAATTGCACAATCAATCATCAATAAGCAATGGAAAATTTAGCAGTGAGAACAGCATTCCGTTCTGGCAAAGACTCCCGCAGGTTTGCTTTGACCACTAAAGGTGTTTGACACTCCCTGTAGGGAGCGTTTATATTATAAGCACTTCAATAGTTGGGCGCCCGTAGCTCAGTAGGACAGAGCAACGGATTTCTAATCCGTAGGTCGCAGGTTCGAGTCCTGCCGGGCGTGTTGCATAAGTGCTTTGTTATTAAGAGGTTGCGTTGATGGCACTTTTTTGTTTTCTGCTTCAAAAGGCATTTGCAACAGATTTGCAACAGAAATTGACTTCATAGCTTCTTGACTTGCTTGTCTTGCACGGTTAACTAAATCATCTGCCACGGCAAGGTAAAACTTGTGGGTTGTGGCAAAATTTGAGTGCCCTGCAAGAACCATCACATCATGCTCACTCATGCCATTGGCAAACCACATAGTTATAGCTGTTCTCCGGGTATCGTGGAAAGTTCCCTTTTCGATACCTGCTTTTGCAAGTATCCTACCAAATTGCCGCCTCATATTGTTCACCACTTTGAGTCGGGCGTCTGACAATGTCCACTTGCCTATCGGCCTGAGCACGTTCTGAATGTAATCATATCTTGCTGTGGGAACAAAAACATAAGGATACCCTGCTGGCTGCCGGGCCTGGTGGTCTACGAGCATCTGGACAATTTCCTCTGTCAATGGGAGTGTTCTGTGATCAGTATCTTTGATAAGCCACTTCCATGTATCCCTGGTGTTTTCCTTGGGGTTGACTTCAATGGTTTGTGCATCAAAATCAATATCTGCCCATGTGCAGTTCAAAAGCTCTGCCCGTCTCATGGCAGTTGCCAAAGCTACTGTGATTATCAAATCCCATTTGACAGATTTCTCCGGATTCCATTCAAGGGTGTATTCCTGAGCAGCTTTCAACATCCTTCTACATTGCTCCTCGGCATAAATATGAATCTTCTTTTTGAGTGATTTCGGCATAGCAATATACTGCAAGGGGCTTTCCTCTAATTGTTTTCGATTTACAGCAAGTTTAAACAGTCTTTTCAACTCACGGAGTTTCTTTGCTACCGTTGCTGGGCTATTGCCCTTATCTAAACGGTTTTGGCGGTAACGTTCGCCATGTTCCAGAGTGACTTTCTGGTAATCGATATTGCCAACTACCTTAATAAAATCTTCCATAGAAGACTCATAGTCTTCACGGGTACTTTCCCTGATTTGGTCACCGGTTTTTGCCAAACTGTCTCTCATAAATCTCCTGAGCCTCATAGACAGGGGCTCAATAACTCCCATTCTTAACTCACGCTCAAATTGGGCTCTCTGGCATTCTGCCTTACGATGGTCCACATGACCTAAAGATTTTTGTTTTCGTTTGCCGTTCTCATTATAGAGCAGGTAGTAAATAAAACTTTTGCCGTCATACGACGGCCTCTTCCAGAGCGTTACCAGCTTTTTCATATTTACCTCCTTTCCGATGCTGGCTCGGCTCGGATTAACCTGAGCCGAATTATAGCCAACAATTCACTAAAGCGCAATATAATTATTTGCCATTTGTCGTTTTTTCTCTGATCCATTGCCTTATTGCCTCCAGGGGATAGAGTGGTTTCCTACATATATGAACCCGCGGCAAATCATGCATTCGCTTGAGATTTTCGATAACATTGTGGTAGTCTTTGGATTTACTGACTTCCGGAATACGGAGAAAGACGACAAGTTCCTCTTCAGTAAGAAGCTCTGGCGAAACCGTAAAACCCCCATTGCCATCCGGCAAAATGGCAGATGTCACGAACGAATTGGCTGTTTTTTCTTCTCCGGACAACATTGGTATTCTCACAATACTTTA
>CAZENQ010000085.1:0-14044 GCA_964513655.1 uncultured Pirellulales bacterium
CGCTTGCGAATGTCCTGATACACCCAGATAGCCGTAAGGATGTGGACGATAGCGAGTACGATTAGAAGTGGTGCCGCATTATCATCGTCTTTGTGTTTCCAGCCCTTTTTGTGCTTTTTACCTGCTCGTTGACGGTGAAGTTCCATTTGGCGCTTGTCTAACTCAAGTTGTCGCATTTGGTGTTGGAAATCCGTTTCACTCTCGCGTGCTTCCAAGTCCATCTGCATCTCGCGGTGATGCATTTGCTTTTCGGCAGTTAACTCTCTGAGGTCCGGGTCTTCAGCTTCCTGGCAATGCGCAGCGGCGCAGAATAGTAGTGTTAGTAATAAAGTAATTAACGCAGGCACCTTCATCTTTTATCTCCTTTCGAGTTTTTTGGGCGCTGAACACATTCTATTTAGCCGTTATCCACAGGTCATAACTATATCTTATGCGGCCTGGAAAGGCAATAATATTGTTTTATTTGAGTTGACGGGATGGGGAGAGAAGAATAGGGGTCGGGGGTCAGGGGTCGGGGATTAGGGAACATGGAAAAAGGAGTTGACGGGATGGGGAGATTGGGGTAATTTATTGGCGTAGAAAATTTGGCCCCGGTTAGATAGGCTAGCGCCATCTCACGGGGTAAAAGCAGCAGAGGTCGGGCACCTGGGGCGCGTTCGTTTTCGGAATAATTATTGGTGTGTCTTTTTGGGAGTGGTGCAGAGGATGGAAATAGAAGAAATTGTGAGAGAGAAGAGCTTTTGGGTAGCTACAACGATTGGGAGTATTGTTCTTACTATCATTGGGAATTTGTTGACTCCTGTCGTGCGAAGTGTCGGCTCAAGATTATCGCGAAGGCTTGCAGCTGGAATTAGTGAGAGGCGGAAAGCGGAAAACGGGTTTGTTGAGAGACTAGTTGGTGATGAAGGAGAATTGCTCCGAAGCAAGATGGATTTAGTAACACAGCTACTGTGGTCGGTCTTAATCCAACTAATGGCTTTGATGTGTATTCTGCGAATCCCGTTTGGAATCCTCTTTGGTGGAGTACTAACATTGGCAAATCTAGTTTTTATCGGGGAATCGTTGCGCCTACAACGGCTAATCCGTGATGCTGAAAAGAGAAAGCCCTGAGAAAGAGAGGGCCTATGGACTAATAAAATATAGGAGAGGCGGACAACTTTATAGATTTCCACAAGAAACCTTTGGTTAAGGAGGAAAAAAATGTTAAAATCTATGAAAAACTTATCACGCCGTGCATTCTTAAAGATGCCAGCATACGCGGCAGCCGCTGCCGGGGTAACACACTTTTTGGCATGTTCTTCAAAAAAAGATGAAGGCATTATTCTACTCCAATACAATACTCATCTGTTCAAAGGCTCAAAGGCGCCAGAGGGCAGGGCCTTCAAGGAGGGATGGCACGAATTCAAACGCTTTTGGACGAGGGAGCGCTTCGAGCCTCTAGACCCGGTCCTTTTTGCAGACGACAAACGACGAGACGCCATCAAGGAAAAAATCAAGCAGATTAACGCCGACATAGTTGCCTTGAATGAAGTCTGGTCCGACGACAACATGGATTGGTTCGCCCGCGAATTGAAAGGGATCTATCCCTGGTCTGCCCTTGGGCCGAAATCGGATGTGCTTATAGCGGGTTCCGGCCTGGTCCTTCTCAGTAAATTCGAAATAGAAAAAAGTAGTTACTATATCTATAACCGCCATCGGGGCTCTGGAACGGGCACGAAAATTCCTCTAGATTTTGAAGAGGATACTTGGGCCAACAAAGGTGTGCTCGTAGCCGCTATACGCAAACCTAGCGGGAAGAAATTCGTCATCAGTATTTCGCACACTGCTGGAATAGATGATATTGACCAGCTTGTCAAGCAAACCGAGAAGATCACCGCCGACCTCGCAGCGAACGACTGTCCGATCATTGTCGCAGGTGATCTTAACGTGCATAAAAGCCAAAGAGATCAATTGAATGATAAGTTTAGGCAAATGAATGCCAAGGACGCTTGGGTCGAACTCAAAGGTGCTCAGAGCGGTGAGACAGTCAATTTTCCTCAAAACAAACTGGACGAAATCTTTAGGCCCCACAGGGTCGCGGACAGTAAAAATGAGGGCCAAGTTGACCGGCTTGATTATGTATTTTACACACCGCCATTAAAGCCTGTCGCAGCGCGTGTTATCCGAGACTGGACTTTCCCAACCGAGGGTTACTACAGGGATATACTTCGTGCGCGATGGCAGTCAAATTATGTAGCAATCCGCTCATTTGAGTTGAATGGCCATCCGTACCTGTTTGGATTGAAGAAAGATGACAACGCTTATATCAGCCGGATCAGGGATGATGGTAGAGGATGGGACGACCTCGGAAAGTGGCCATGGCAATCAAACTATCTCGGTTCTGCCGTAAGGACTTTTCAGCTCAAAGGCCACCCCTACATATTTGGATTGAAAAAGCGGCGCTACGGTCTCGGAGAGAATGGCCATGGGTATATCAGCCGGATTAAAGATGACGGTAGAGGATGGGACGACCTCGGAAAGTGGCCATGGCAACAGAACTATGTCGCGGTTGTACCATTCTACCTGAATGGCCATCCGTACCTGTTTGGATTGAAGGACGATAACAACGCGTATATCAGCCGGATTAAAGATGACGGTAGAGGATGGGACGACCTCGGAAAGTGGCCATGGCAATCAAACTACGTTGCCAATGCTATCACTACTTTTGAACTCAAAGGCCATCCGTACGTGTTTGGATTGAAGAAAGATGGCTATGGGTATATCAGTCGGATTAAAGATGACGGTAAAGGATGGGACGACCTCGGAAAGTGGCCATGGCGATCAAACTACGTTGCCGTTGTTTCCTATCAGTTAGACGGTCACCCTTACCTCTTCGGACTTAAGGAAACAGACGAGGCTTTCATATCAAGAATCAACGATGATGGAAAAGGCTGGAGGGATGTCTCGACGACTGAGTGGTCCAGCAATTACAGAGGTACTTGCATAACTCCGTTTTACTTCAAAGGGGACCCATTCTTGTTTACATTGAAAGAAAATGACGAAGGATGGATCACAAAATTGACGAAACCGGGAGAGGAACTGATTGATCTTTCAGATCACTACCCCTTAGAGGTGGCGTTTCTTTATTGATGACAGTGTTCGGAAAGGATTATTGCTTATATCTTCGGACTGAAGTCCCGTGCGGGCATGCGAGGGACAGGCAAGGGTTGGGGGTTAGGGGTAGAGGTCGGACATCGAACGTACAACGTCGAACGTCCAGGAGATGGTAATTGGTGGAGGCGGCCCCAGTTAGATAAGCGAGCCGCGTACCGCGGAATTATGAAGTAAGAAGGCGGAGGAAGGGATATTTTTACAACGACGACTGGATCCCAGCCTGCGCTGGGACAAGCGGGGCAGGGGCAGGCGATACGGAAGAAAGAGACGGATGGGTGGCGGTTTTGGAAGTATAAGGATAAGAAGGGGAATTTGGTTGCGCTTAAGAATTTGAGGAAATAGGGGAGGCAAGCCTCTAAAGCGGAATTGAGAAGTGAGAAATTTCCTGGGTCCCGGGTCAAGCCCGGGATGACAGGAGGTGTTATGGCAATAAAAAAAAAACGGCTCTCCCGTGAGAAGAACCGTTTTCGGAGAAGTACCTTAGCCGCTGTGAGTGCATTAGAGCGGATAAAAACGAACCTTGATGACATAGGCGCCTGTGGAATCGATTTCCCAGAGGTATCCGACGAAGTCGGCGATGTTGAAGACCCATTCGTTCTCGTAGGTCCTGCACTCTGCGATGATGCCATCGTACGGATAGCCGTTGGGGTCGGTCAAAGGACAGACGAGGTTGCCGCTGTTGGGGTCGTTGGGGTCGATAACGCCGACATCCGTCAGGAGGTCGCAGCGTTCAAATATGCCATCGATATCCTCATCGACGCAGCAGAGGTCAAGCTGTGAACAAATCCACTGGCCGTACTCGTCTTCGCAGTAGATGTAGCTGTCATCCTGTATGTAGCATACCTCGCCGGACCACTGGAAAAGGGCGGTTAGATTGCTGGCCTTCTGTACGCCCTTGCCGGCCTTACCCTTTGTGGGTATCTCGGTAGTGGTCCTGTAAATAGTCTCTCCAACGGACGCAAATGTTGAGACGCCCTGGCGGTCAACCAAACCAAGCAGGATGAGGTCGTTGCCGGCTTCATCCTCGACATAGACCAAGTCGGGAGAGATTGTTACGTTAGGTTCACCTTCGCCGATGGGCTTGCCGGTGATTCGCGCATAGACGGCGTATCCCTTGTCGTTGGCGGGCAGACGGATGACCGCGGAGTCTCCCTTGCCGGAGCCGCTGTCGGGGAAACTCTCGCTGCACCAGTCTGTTACCTGCATGACGGTTATGCCCTGCGCTCCTTTGGGGCCCTTCTTGCCGGACTCCATAAGGACAGTGATGGGGTCATTGCCCTGAATGCGCGGAATGAAAATCACATTGCCGTATACCTGCTGTCCAGTGCAGGGGTCATACTCGGGTGCGGGACACTGGAAATGGTCTTTCTTGGCAATCAGGTTGAGGTTGAAGTGTTTGCCGCTTGGGAATCCGTTGCCAAAGGGAATACCGTTTTCATCTACGGGTTTATCTGCGCTTGCCGTGGCGGCAAGTGCCAACATCAAAATCGCGCACAAACTTAATGTGACTCTGAAAGTTATCATTTTATCTGCCTCGTGGGTGCTTTGGTGCATTAGGAGGTGCGTACTTTTGCCTTCTCAGTACTTCTGAAATGCTTGTTTTTACCCTTCTCTAATAAAAGTATACGAAATGCGCTGCGGGCAGGCAAATTCGGGAAAAAATCGGACAGGCCGTATAGGCCGATAAAAAGGCGTTAGAGAGGACGATAGAACGGGGAAAATCTGTTTGACGGGGGAGGTGGATTTGGTTAGTGTTTGGGGTAACGAGTTAAGGGTTGGTTGGAGTAAATTATGGCTGATGGACAGGAGGCTTTGCCGATGAGAAAAAGCACATTATGGCTGAGCGCTGTGGCGATGGTGCTTTCAGTATTTGGCTGCGAGCAGGAGAGTAAGGAAGTGGTACGACCTTATAAGCCGCCGGCGAGCCTGACTTTGACGCTGTCGGCCGAGCAATTAGTGTTCCTGGACTGGTGTGGGAAGCTTCAGACCGGCGGCAAGGTGCTTAAGAAAAGGCTTGTAGGCGATGCTGGTGTTGAATTTGATATCTACTTTCCAAGTAACAGGGTAAGCCATCGTTCGGTAAAGTATGTCTCCTCCGGCAGGGGTGGAAGGGGCGCTCTGGTTGGCGTTGACATACATGAATACACAGCGTTTGCGCTGAAGTTCACGCTGGTATCGATTGATGCGGCTGCCGGGCCTGAGGTTCCCCAAGAGCTGGTTGTTGGCGCTGTTATTGGTCCGACAGCTACAGGGCAGCATTACACCTATGAGCCTGTTACGCTCGGCTTTGCCTCCGAGCAGACGGACGGCGTTTCAAGGACGTCGGTGCAGACGGGTAAAATCCGTCAGATTGGCATTTACATAAAAATGCTGAACCCGGAAGAGTGGAATCCTTCGGGAACGGTGGTGACGCTTCGTGTCGAGCCGGTTGATGACGCTGTGGAAGTGCCCTGGGAGGAGCAGGATTCAGGACAGTAGGGAACAATAGCTGCTACAGGGTCACTGGCGCAGCTTATGGTTGTCGATCTAAGGTTCAGTGGAGGGGAGTAAATGCATTTTAGATTAGTCCATTGGTAATCAGTCAGGTTCGGGGATTTGGATTTACAAATGCGAGTGGGGGATTTATTATATTATATCTGCGGTTTTGCGTGTGGGAAAAATAGATATTTTGTGTGGGAACATTTCCGGTGAAAGGAGCGATTATGGAATCGTTTGGGCATGTCAAGAGTATAGCGGCCGGCGTTTTGTTAGTTTTCGCGGCTGTGGCACTGGGGGTACCACCGAAGGTTGTCAGGATGGTTCCTGAGAACGGGGCGGAGGACGTGAATCCGAAGCTGCGGCAGATACGCATCGTTTTCGACCAGGACATGGACCAAGGCGGGTATTCGATATGCGGGGGCGGGCCGAAGTATCCGAAGACGGTAGGCAGGCTACGATGGGTCAACAAGCGTACGATTGTGATGCGCGTGAAACTTGCAGCGAACCACGATTATGAGCTGAGCGTGAACTGTCCGAGCGCGAAGAATTTCAAGAGCGTGCGAGGTGAGGCGGTAAGGCCGTACCCTGTAAAGTTCAGGACAGGGGCATTGAAGAAGGGTGAAGCGGAGGAGGCTGAAGAAGTTTACGAGGGCCCGCCGGTTGTCGTGGAGACAGTTCCGGAAAACGATGCGCGGGACGTAGACCCGGGATTAAAAGAGATTCGAATTGTTTTCGACCGAGATATGGAAGGCGGGTATTCGATATGCGACGGTCCGAAGGTCCCGGAGGGAGCAGGCAAACCGCGATGGATTGACAAGCGCACATTCAGTTTAAAGGTTAAACTTGCCCCACGGCGCGAATATGAGATATACGTTAACTGCCCAAACTTCAAGAATTTCCGGAGCGTGGATGGTGAAGCAGTTGAGCCATATACAGTCCGGTTCAGGACCGGTTCAGGAAGGGCCAAGGCTGAGGGGCCGAGCGCTGCGGATAACAAGGAGGCGATTGAGGAGTTGCGTCGGGCCATCGACGAAGACTATTCTTATCGGGATTTGCGGAAGGTCAACTGGGAGGAGCTGTTTGATAAGTATGGTCCGAAGATGGAGCAAGCCAAGGACGCGCGAGAGTTTGCGGAGGCGGCTGCTGAGTTGCTGGCGCATGTGGAGGATGCTCATATTTGGGTTAAGATTGACGATGAGACGGTTGGTGGTGTCCAGCGTGAGATAAAGCGGAATTATAATATGGAGGTCCTTAAGAATATTATTCCGGGGTGGCAGCAGCGGAGTTCGGTGGTTTATACGGGGCGATATGCAGATGGCATTGGTTACATTCATATCGGAAGCTGGGGTAGGGGGCATACGGAGGCGCTAAAGCAGGCATACGCAGCTATTTGGGAGTTTAGTGATGCGGCGGGGCTGATAATTGACGTGCGGAGCAACGGCGGCGGTGCTGAGCCACTTGCGCAGGATTTTGCCGGGTGTTTTGTAGATGAGGCCAAGGTTTATGCGCAGCATGTTTACCGTTTGGCTGATGCGCCCGGGGGGTTCGGTCAGGTGAATAATCGGGTGCTGGAGCCGAATAAGCATCGGCCGAGGTACCGAGGGAAGGTTGCTGTGCTTATGGGTCCGGCGAACATGAGCAGCTGTGAGGCGTTTTTGTTGATGATGAAGCAAGTTCCGGGCTGTAAGCTTGTCGGTGTAAGGTCATACGGCAGTTCGGGGAATCCGAAGCCGGTTAATTTGGGAAACGGGGTGAGTGTGTTTCTGCCGTCGTGGAAGGCGATGCGGCCGGACGGGACTTGCTTCGAGGGGGAGGGTATTCAGCCGGATGTCATTGCCGAGACGAGCGAAGTGGAGCTGATAAGCCGGGACCCTGTGCTGGAGGCGGCGTTGAAGCTGCTGCGTTAGCGGTAAAGTAGCGGTTGGTGATTGAACATCGTTTATCTTGACACTGCAGGGCTGCCTGGCTGGTCGCAACGACATGTGGGCCGTGGGTCGCTTAGCGGCCGGAATGGGGATTTTTGGTTTGACGGCAGGGGGGGTTTTGGTTATTTTTGCGGGGGTAGTTTTTAGTGGGAGTTCAATATGCCATTAGCGATAACTATAATATTTATTGTATTGGCTACGGTGGTAGGGGCTTTTGTGAGGAGACGAAAGAGGGACAAGTGTCTGAAGGACTTCGGTGGTGATTTGGTCAGCCTGGAAGAGACGGACGGCAAAGAGGTCTATGGCAAGCTGAGGGTGGAGAATACGGGGCTGGAATTTGTTTATTCTGAGGCGTACGCAGACGAAGACGGGCACGATGAGACGAGCTATGTTCTGTATAAATTCGAGTATCCGAAGATTCAGGCGCTGATACGGTATCATGAGAAGTTAAGTGAAAGCGGCAGAAAAGAGAGAGAAAGGGAGTTGAAGCGGACGTATCATCCGACGCTGGTGAGAAGGCTAAAGAGGAGGGTGCAGAACGTCTTTAAGACGGTGAGAGACTCGGTGATGGAGGTTGTAAATATGCTGATGACGGCGGCGAAGAAGGCGACGCCGGCGGCCGGTGTTCTGACGGGTCAGGATAAGTACGTTTCGCAGATGAAGCAGGAGCTGATGGGGTCGGTGGGGACATCATACGAGCCGCTGTTAGAGAGGTATATCGGGCATAAGGTGGTGCTTGAGGTGATTAAGGGGGATGAGATATTCGAATACTGCGGCGTGCTGAAGGAGTATACGGCGGAGTTTGTTGAAATAATGGACGTCGATTACAAGGCGGCGGAGGAGGCCGGGAGAAGGGCGGATTTGGTTGTACCTCGCAAGTACGGGGTGGTGCGGCATCTGGGGGAATGATGTTCGCGTCAAGTCGTGTCTTCCAAACAGCGGGTAAGGTTTAAGACCGTATCAGCGCCGGTGAATTATTCTAATCGTATCCGTCCCGTAGAACTCCCGGCCGCTCGTAAGCCACCCGACGACAGTTACCTCAACTTCACCGCCCCCGGCCGCGGCATCGCAGAAAGCTTCCCGGTCAAAACCAACCTCGAGCCTCACCGGCCCTTCGCCATCGCCAATGACCTTTATGTATTCCGATTCAACATCCATCGGCTCCGCCACCGCCGGCTCATTAACGTCGACGTCCTCGGGGAAAACCTCTTCAGGAAGGATGATATGGGCCTTGATGAACTTACCCTTGCTCCTGCAATTTACCCTCCGCGGCGCCAAGGTCATTTCTACCTCAACCGCCGGACTGTACTCGTATGTGCCCATATCAACCACCGCTGCCCCGTCCTCGTTTCCATCGACGAGACGTGGATTGCCATCTAAGTCAGTTTCATTAGGTTCTGGCTGATAATTCGGGTCACCACTATCAATGCACGGTGAGCCTTCCAACAGGCGATAGTCACCCTCAATCCAAAAGTCGTCATTGGCATCCTGTGGCGTACTATTGGTGTCCCAAAAGCCCGGGTCAGCAAACCACGGGTCGGCATCGATATTCCCAACACCTGGCCAACCGTCCTGCACATCACTGTACGTAGCCAGGATGGTCCCGCTCTCCATCGTAATCTGCTCAGGCGAATTGTTCCATATAATCGCGTTAGTCATCGCAGCGTAGACGGCCTCACCCCAGATTCCACCACCGGTGCTGTCAGCAATATTTTCGCTGATGGTGCAATTGCTAATAGTCGCATCGACGACGTCGAAGAGTATTCCTGCTCCTTTCCTTGCCTTGTTGCCGATGATTGTCGAGTTCCCAATTGTAGGTCTGCTAAACATAAAGAAGACACCGCCGCCAGAACCACGCGCTGAGTTGCCGCTAATGGCACAGTTAGTAATCAGAGCCCTTGTTGCGTCGCACCAGATACCACCGCCCGAGCCTGCCGTGTTCCCGCTAACAGTGCTGTTTGTAATTATCGGGCTGCCACTATCGCAGTAGATTCCGCCGCCGCGCCCGCTGGCGGTATTGGCACTGATTGCGCAGTCAATGATTGTCATATCTGTCATCTTAGCCCAGTCGCCGGCGTAAATTCCACCGCCCTCCCTTGCGGAATTGCCCGTGATGTCAGAGTAGATAATTGTTATGTTACTGGCCCAGCATTCGATTCCGCCGCCATACTGCTCGGCTGTATTGGATCTGATTATGCAGTTTGTGATTGTCGGGCTGCTTTTGTCACAGCAGATACCGGCCCCAGATCCAGCTGTGTTGCCGCTGATGGTGCAGTCCGCAATTGCAGGGTCGCTCTCGTAGCAGTAGATTGCGCCGCCGACGCCTGCCGAATTACCGCTTATTGTGCAACTGGCAATAGTTGGACTGCATTCCGGCCGGCAAAAGACTGCACCACCGGCAACTAAGGCCGAGTTGCCGCTGATGGTGCAGTTTGTGATTGTCGGGCTGCTTTCCTCACAGCAGATACCTGCCCCATATTCGCTGGTGTTGTCGCTGATAACACAGTTCTTGACCATTGGACTGCTTGCCGTGCACAATATTGCCCCTCCGAGCGACCGCCACCCACCTCCCACGAATTTCTCCGGCGCGTATCCGTTGATGATAGTAAATCCGTCCACTACTGAATTTGCGTCCTCGTTATTGCCAAAGCGGAATCCCCGGTGTCGCTCGGCCTCGGTGCCATTGCAGTCGATAACGCAATTCTCCGGCCCGTTCTCACTGCGAACGGTAATAGCCTTGCCAACAAAGTCAATATCGCGGTTGCCCTCGCCGGTGTACATGCCATCGGCTACGATAACCTCATCGCCATCGACAGCGGCGTCTATCGCCTCCTGAATGGTCGGATACTGCCCCGGCACATGCAGCTTCTTAGCCGCAGCAGTGCCGCACAAGGCCAAAATGCCTACTAATGTCAGAATTTTAGCTTTCGTATTCATCTTCCTGCCCTTTCAAAGAAATCTATAATTACATCATCCCGGCCCGCGTTCCGCGTCCCGGCCGCTCTTTTCATATGCACAATTGTTGTTCTATATTTAAGTGTCCCTAATACAGTGATTTGTTACAGTTTTTTTATGAATTTTTGCAAATTTTATATATTTTCCCCCTTTTCCGAGTTTTTCAAGGTGATTCACAGGGTTTTTGGAAGCGGGGCTATCGGATTTGGTTGTACCTCGCAAGTACGGGGTGGTGCGGCATCTGGGGGAGTGATGTTCGTCGCTGGTGGGTGTCAGGAGGGGTTATTTGGCTGCTGAGAGGTAATGCTGGAGGGCGGACATAATCATGTGTACTCCGATGGCGGCGATGAACATGCACATTACCTTTGAAAATACGAGGCAAAATAGTCTGCCGAGCAGTTTCTGGAGCGTCTCGATGAATCGCGTTATCAGGAAGAGGACGGAGAATACGACGGCGATTGCGAGAAGGGCGTGCAGCGGGCCGGACGTCTCAAGGGTGGTAAGGCTGGTTACCATTGCGCCCGGGCCGGCGAGCAGGGGGCAGGCGAGGGGGACACAGCCGATTTCGTAAGGGGTGGAGGTGCCGCTTACAGCAACGGAGCGGCGGAGAGTGCCAAAGATGAGATGGTCGATGGCGATGATGAGCAGTAGTATTCCGCCGGCGATTTTCAAGTCGTGAATCTGGATGTGGAAGACTCCGGAGAGGATATGCTTTCCGGCGAAGGAAAATATTACGAGGATGCAGACGCCGACGATGATGGCGGTGTTGAAGGCCTTTCGGCTCTGGCCGGCGGGGACGTGCTGGCCGATGTCGAGCATGATGGGGATATTTCCGATAGGGTCGGTGATAGCGAACAGAGCCAGGATTGCCTCGATATAGGTCATGTTTGCACAGTCTTTATGATACTCTTACGATTTAATTATCGGATGATTCGCGGCAAATACTTGAGGGCAGAGGAGGGGCAGGCTTGCTATTCGTGGGCAGGATTTTTCTTTACGGCGAGGGTGTAGATGGGTCTATTTTCTTTGAGGTATTTTTTTTCGAAGTTTGTACCGACCCATTCGCCGGTGTCCGCGCCTGCGGTGGGGAGGAAGTCGGTTTTTTCGAGTTGGCTGGTGCAAGCGGTCAAAACCTTCTCTATTTGTTCAAAGTAGTCGGCGTGGTCGGTGGCTATTTTTATCCGGCCTGCGGGCTTTAGGCATCGGAGGAGCTGTTCGAGATTGGCGGGGTTTAGGAAGCGTCTTTTGTGGTGTCTTTTCTTCGGCCAGGGGTCCGGGAAGTAGATGTGGAAGCATTCGACGGAGGTGTCGGGGACGGATTCGGCGAGGAACTGCGCGGCATCGGTCCGGATTATTCGCACGTTTGTGAGTGCCCATCGGCCGATGCGGTCGACGGCGTAGCGGTAGTATTTTCGGGCACGTTCGATGCCGAGGAAGTTGAGGTCCGGGCGGGCTTTGGCCTGGTTCAGGAGGAAGGCAGCCTTCCCGGTTCCAATCTCGATGTGGAGGGGTGCGGTACGTCCGAAAATGTTGGCGAAGTCGATTTTTCCATCCAAATCTTCGGGCCTTAACGAGACCTCAGGATAGTCCTTCAGGATTCTTGCCATTATTGTGTTTTCCCAAAAAGAGGAACACAGCAAGGTTTCGACGAATGTATTATACAAAAGAGGGGTGGGTTGGGGGAGTATGGATATCGGATTTTGGGTGCCGGCGGGGGCTAAAGTCGAGGTGCGGAGTAATCGATGAAAGGTTGTGAACTGATTGTGTGTCGGAGCGTAGCAATTATAGGACCTGTTGTAAAGTTTGATGAGGGAACTGAGCCATGATTTGGCAATTATTGAAAAAGCGGCGGAAACACATTGTGATTGACATCAATACGCAGAGGGATTTCTTTATTGCCGGCGGCAATGCGTGCATTGGAAATCACAGGAGGGTCCTGGCGAATGTGCGGAGGGTAATGGCGTGGGCGAGGCGCAATAACGTTCGTGTAATCTCGACATGCGAGGTCTACCCGAACGGTAACGGCGCAGTTGAGCCCGGCTACTGCATTGACGGGACGGAGGGGCAGAAGAAGATAAGCTACAGTTTACTGAGCAATCGCGTGAGCTTTGCGGCGGATGACAACGCGGACTTTCCGCAGGACTTACTGCGGCGTTACAGGCAGGTTGTTCTGTATAAGCGGAGCACTGACCCGTTCGCCGAGCCTCGGATAGAGCGTCTGCTCAGTGAGATCCGAGCCGAGAATTTCATATTGATTGGAGCCAGCGCTGAAGGTGCGGTTAAGGCAGCGGCGTTGGGGCTTCTTCAGCGCGGCAAGCGGGTCACTGTTGTAGCGGACGCGGTGGGTTCGCTCAACAAGCGAGAGTCAAAACTTGCGTTTCGGAAGATGAGCGCGAAGGGTGCGAAGCTGGTCGAGACGAAGAAGCTCGCCGGCGTTTCTCATCTTCGACACGTGGGTATCTGTGAATGCGAAAGCTGTCAAGGTCGGACGCGAAAAGCGGCGGTCAAGGTAGGCTCGAAATATTAAGGCATCAATACTTTCAAGGCGGGGAACCCTCAGGGAGCCTTCATGACGGTCGCATTTTGTGTTAGGCTGTTTACTATCAAGGCGATACCAGCAATCGTTAAATATCCTTGGGGAGAGAGCTTTATGCGATTAAAGTGCGAAACTTTCTTGACAAGCCCATAGATGAGAGTTTCTACTATGGCGGTTAGTAACGAGATAATTATTGAAAAAGGCCTGGATATAAGGTATAATTCAGCCGATTTTGAGTAAGAGCTATCATAATATTATATTTTTGAGAGGTTTATAGCGATGTTACTTTGGATTCTCAGATTTGTCTTTTTTTTCGTCATTATCGGGGTTTTATTTGTCAACGCGAGTTCCGAGACTGTATCGAGGGAGGAGAACTCGCCGAGTTTCTGGGCGGTGATCTTAAGCGGTCTGGGTCTTGCGGTGTTCGTCTTTCTTCTGGATGTTCTTACGCCCAAAGGGAAACTCAGCGCCCTTGCCGGTGTGTTTTTCGGTCTGCTGGTAGGGATGCTTATCAGCGTGGCGCTGGCGCCTGCGGTTGACATGTTAACGGCCTCATACAAGGTCAACTTAATTCCGGAGGCAGTTACAGCAATAAAATGGATGATGGGGATATGTATATGCTATCTCACTATCAGTGTAGTGATACGTACGAAGGATGACGTTCGTTTCGTGATTCCGTACGTTGAGTTTGCGAAGCAGACGAAGGGCACTCGTCCTTTGGTTCTGGACACCTCAGCAATCGTCGACGGTCGGATTGCGGATTTGTATCAGAGCAGGTTATTTGACGCTCCATTGGTAGTTCCGCGTTTTGTTCTTAATGAGCTTCAACTGATAGCGGATTCGGCGGACAAGCTGAAGCGTAATCGCGGGAGGCGAGGGCTCGATATCCTTCACAGGATGCAAAGCAGCTCGCTCATCGACGTCGAGATAGATGACAGCATCGTTCCGGAGGTCGAGGAGGTCGAAGGTGTTGACCAGAAGCTGGTGATGTTTACCA
>CAZENQ010000086.1:0-13872 GCA_964513655.1 uncultured Pirellulales bacterium
CCAGCTCGCCCGGCGGAACCGCCACGACACATTTGCCTTTTTTTGCGAGGCTTTCTATCATTTCAGCATTACTTTTCCTTATCTGTGCCTGCTTGAAACTTCCCGGAACACTTATTTTCACATTCTGCGCTATTTCAGATACAAACCTGACATCTATCTGCTCATCATCCCACGACAGCTTTTTTATCTCTATCTGCCCGCGACACAGAACTCCGAACCAAAAACCAAAAAATGTCAAACGAAACCAATTTCCGAAGGGCAAAAATGAACATAAGCTCAGCTTTAACAAAGGATTACGAAAATGAACAACCGGCAGACCCGGCCAAAACAAAACCAATCTTGCCCGGTCTAAAACGACAACTCTACCGGACTAAGCACCCCTGCGCCGCTAAACGCCCGCATCCTCGCGAGGCACACCAACTCCCAAACCCGTAAAAACCTCCCACTAAGGCATTTCCCTCAGGCTTATTGCCAGCTCCAGATTATGACGGGCTTCCGGCAAGTCGGGTTCCAGTTCGAGGGCTTTTTCGTACTGAATGATGGCCTGTTGAGCCTCCCCCTGCTTGAGATAGATATTACCGAGGACGTAATGAGCTCTCGCCAGGTTCGGGTTAATCTCCAGCGCCTTTTTGCAGTGTCCGGCCGCCTCTTCGTATCTCCCTAACTGCAGCAGTATATTACCAAGATTGTTTTGGCCCGCCGCTACCTCAGGGTCAATCTCCAGAGCCCTGCTGTAGCACTCGACCGCCCTGTCCAACTTGCTCTGCTGCTCGAATATAACCCCAAGCGTAAACTGCACCCGGATTTGATTCGGGTCGATACTCGCATAGTGCAGCAGATGACCGACTGTCTCCTCGATACGCTCTTCAGTAAACGCGATTAAACCTAAGTACAGATATGTCCGCGGATAATCAGGCCGCTCCAAAAGCATCTTCTCGCAATACTCCTTACTCCTGCCATAATCCTCCCGGGTAAAATAATAACGCGCTGCCGCGTGCTTCGCATGAAACCCAATCAAATCCTTCGGGTCTTCTCGCTTTTCGTCCAAACCGAAATCTTCGATTATACTTGCACTGCCGAAGTACCCCAGCGATTCCAGACGTCTCCTCATCTCCTCGTCCATCGCCAATCTGCTGTCCGCTTTACCCCCATCAGCTCCCTCTTCCAGTATCTGTTTTAGCCGGTCTCTAAGAATCCGCACCTGCTGTCCGTGCTCCTGTGCCAAATTGTTTGTTTCCCCCGCATCTTCGACAAGGTCGTACAATTCCGCCCGCGTCGTCTCGATATATTTCCACCGATTGCCGACCACGCCCCGCAGCCCGTTGGCGTTGTATTCTATCGTCGGCAGTAAGCTCTCACAGTAAAGGTATCTTTCGCTCCCCAGGCCCTTTTCCCCCGCAAAATAACCACTCAGGTCTTCTCCCTGTACGTGAGATGGTGTCTCTATGCCAAGCGCCGAGCAAACGGTAGGCACGATATCAACCAGACCAACTACACTCTCTACCCTTCGCGCTTTGGTCTTTCCCGCCGGCTTGATAATTAGCGGGACCTTAATCGCGCTTTGATAAATAAAAAAACTATGCGTCGATTCTCCGTGTTCCCCGCGCATCTCACCATGGTCCGCCGTGATAACCAGCAGCGTGGATTCGTACAAACCCAGCCTCTTCAACTTATCAACCACCTGCCCGATACAATAATCGGCATACGCAATCTCGCCGGCATACAGGTCATCCGCAAATCGCGAGGCGAAAGGCTCCGGCGGCTCATAGTCATTATGCGGGTCGAAGTAATGGCAGAATAGGAAAAATTTCTCCCCCCTGTGCTCCTCTAACCATTCAATCGCCAAACGGCTCGTCCCCTCACCTCGCCGCTCGTTCCTTTTCTCCCCGTCGGCCCCCTGCTCAAACTCGTCCCCGTATGTATCGAACCCCTGGTCCAGCCCGAATCGCGAATCCATAACGAACGCGCTGACAAAAGCGCCGGTGGTAAAACCATTGTCTCTCAGAATCTCGGCCAGAGTCACGTTCGATTGCCCAAGCTTATACGAATCGTTATTATGCACTCCGTGATAAGGCGGAATCGTCCCGGTCAGCATCGAAGAATGCGATGGAAGGGTCAGCGGAACCGGAGCTATCACATTTTCAAACAGGATGCCCTCCTCGGCAATGGCGTCGATATTGGGTGTGGTCTTGCGCCCGTAACCGTAGCAGCTCAGGTGGTCGGCCCGGCAGGTGTCGATGCTGATAACGACGATGCGCCCCGGCCCTTTTGGCCGAATAATTTGCCGTATCAAAAGCCACCCGCCCCCGACGACCACAACCAGCGCCAGGGCCGGCAATATACGACGCCACTTCACAAAAGCCCCCTGTCTCAATTTCCCAATCATCATTGCTTCCTGCGAGTTTCAGTAAAAGCCCTGCGCCCGACAAACCTGCTTGGCATTTTACCCTCCGCCCCCTCATTTTGCGAGAAAACTGCCCTCCTAACCGACGATTTCGGCAAAACACCCCGCAAATAAAAAAAAATGCCGAATTTATGGAACAGAAGGCTGCTTTTGCGCATCTTACTGGCAGTTGTTCCTTGACAGCATGGGCCACAGTGTGCTAAAATCAAGGTTCCTGAGCAGTAAATGGTGGTGTTTGTAATGCACCCCTAAAACTTGTAACGCACCCGTAAAATTTCTGGCAATTTGTATAAGCCCAAACATAAGGAGTACTGTAATGAGCAAACAGCAGAAGGGTTTTACATTAGTAGAGCTTTTGGTGGTAATAGCGATTATCGCCCTATTGATGTCCATTCTGATGCCCGCGCTCGCTCGCGTCAGAAGGCAGGCAAAGCTGGTACTCTGCCAGTCAAACCTGAAACAATGGGGTGGCGCCTTCGCTATGTACTGCGATGATTTTGATACCAACATGATGGCAGGCCGGATTATTCCCCAACCTAGCTTATCCTATCCTTGGTGGCGGGCACTCGAACCATATTATCGCGACAGGGACCTGCTCTACTGCCCCGAAGCCGCTGACCCATGTAAACCTGCCAACAGAGGCTACGACGGCGGTAATCACGGAACCTGGCCCGCCCAGTGGTTTCCTGATGGATTCTGCGGCAGCTACGGCATAAACGAATGGCTCTGCAACCCACCGAGCATCGGCGGTATCTATGAGCCGCAAAAATACTGGAGGACCTGCCAGATAAGACAACCATACCAGATACCAGTGCTATTGGACGCCTGGTGGGACCAGGCCTGGCCCGAAAGCTTCGACTGGATGCCGGAGTGGCCGGGTAAGTGGGAATCCTGGGGAATGAACGACATGGCACACTTCCTCATGGTCCGCCACCCCGCCGGCAACAATTGTGGACTCTTTATGGATTATTCCGTCAGGATAGTACCTGTCAAAGAGGTTTGGAGTCTCAAATGGCACAAAGAATACCCTGACGGCGACCCCCCGGCTGAACTCGAAGACGCCGGACACTGGATTAATAATCCAGGAAGATACGATTAAACCCCCTGCCCTGCGACCTGCGTCGGGACTCTTACATTAATCCTGACTTGCCGGTTCTCGCACGCTGAAAGGCAGCGACTGTACTTGCCGCCCGTCAATTGCCAGGTTAATGCTGTATCTTCCATACCTTTCAAATTTTAGTCCTTGCAGATTTAGAATAAGATTTGTACCGGATGAACCCGCATCTTCCCTTATACGCACGGATATTTCGCCGTCCAGTCTGGGTACTATCGCCTTGCCGTCCTCATCTATCACATCAACCCGTACCTTATGCTCGCCCTCTTCAATCTTCTCGAATCTTATTCTTGCCGCGATAGCACACGCCCGATGTACAACGGGCATTTTCCTGGCAAAAATACTGTCAAACGCACCCAGAACATTCAGTTTTCCACCCTGGTCCGTCGCACAATCACACAGTAAGAACGCGTCAATATTCATTTCTCTTGCCTTTCAAAAGGCTCCCTTTCACCCCGCCATTTTAACGTTTGCCGCCTGTGCCGTCCACTCTAATCGGGGCCTCTCTCTCCGCGCCAAAAATAACGCCCCTTCGCAAAATCGGGTTATTTAAACGCAAAATGCGGACATTTATTCCCAAAAAGCCCTTGACATAACCCAAAAAACCTCATATCATAAGAATGTTTGGGAAAAAAGCAAAATTTACGGAACAGAATACCCGTTTTGCGCATCTTATCAAGCGCAGAGCAAAGCAACGGTAAAGATAAGGAGACCATTATGCGTAAACCAAAAGCCTTTACATTAGTGGAACTTCTCGTCGTAATCGCCATTATTGCCCTTCTTATGTCCATTCTGATGCCCGCCCTCGCAAGGGTCCGCAACCAGGCCAAGAACGTCATGTGCCAGTCCAACCTCAAGCAGCTCTGCCTAGCCTTTTCCATGTATGCCGACAATTGGGACGCCAAGTTCCTCCAAGGTTGGCGCGCCAGGGGCACGCCGGTGGTGCACACAGATTATTGGATGGAGGGTCTTCGCACCTACTACGGCAATCAGCACGAGGTGCGACTCTGTGCAATGGCCACAAAGCCTGGGACCGACCTCGGCGGAGGCCAGTATGGAGGGGTCGGGACCGACTCCACCTTCGTTGCGTGGGGTGTCTTCAGCGGCGATGACTGCGGCGAGCCCTCTACTTCATGGGGGGCTGTTACGGCATGCGATTATGGCAGTTTTGGCAACAATTCCTACATTTGCAACCCGCCGTCTGACGCTGGCGGAGAGATTCAGGGCCATCCGGTCTCGAATAACTGGAGGGGCACCAGTATTAAGGGTGCTGGCAACGTGCCGCTGATTGGAGACGAACAGTGGATTGATTGCTGGCCGCATCACGCCGACGACGCTCCGACCTGGTCAGGGATGCCGTGGGGTTATGAAACCGATAACATCAGTATGCACCGTATCTGCATCGACCGACACAACGGCTTCGTAAACTGGGCTTTTGTGGATTGCGGTGTCAGACCTGTCGGGCTCAAAGAGTTGTGGCGGCTTAAGTGGCATCGTACTTTCGAGATAGACTATCCCGCGCCGCTATGGCCGGCTTGGATGAATAAATATAAAGATTACGATTTTGGCAAATAACCGCTGGAAAAGAAGGCCGGCCGACAAAGGCCGAATTCAACACCGCCGGTGACGGCTGGATGCGCAACCTCAAAGATTACTGGTAATAATCCCCCCTCGTACCGCACCGAAGACCCTCGCCACCACATAAAATTAACCTCACGCAACACGCAATCTCAACGTAAGGCGTTTTTCGGCAGATAGATTTTCCCCGGCCCAACACCGCTCGAATATGGTTTACTGCCGTCGGCGGTTATCGATACCCGCATCGGCACCGTCTCTGCCGGCGTGTAGCTTGCCACGTGCCCGTCCGTGTAGCCCGCACGCAGCTCAACATTCCCGCGCTGTGGACCCGACCAGTACGCCGACGAAACCCACGTCTCCACCAGCACCGATGAGCCGGTAAATCGCTCGCAGCTGCTGTACGCGTTCGGGCTCCGCCAATGGTCGTAACCAAAGTAATCGCTCACCACCAGCTCGCTCTGCCCGCCCCCGCCCGATGGACCACACGGCCCCAGAAACACCTTCCCTTCCTCCAGACACCCTATATAGTTCCAGTAAAAGCAGTACGTCCCCACCACCGGGTCCTGCTTCGGTGCCGTCTCCGGATTGTCCCACTCATCCCCCGCGTCCCACGCCCGCTGAAAATACTTGTACTTTCGCGGCGCATTCGGACAGAACATCGTCCCCGCGTCTTTTATATAGCTCCTCAGATACGCGCTCATCGACCGGTGCCGCCGCGGACTAAGCGCCCTCGTCCCCGTAAGCATCATCGGCTCCTGCCAGTTCCAGTGTATATCCGCCACCCCTATCGTCGCCACCGACTCCGGATAGCTCTCGTCGTTGTCCGATGCAAAGCAGTTCACCCCGCTCACTACCTGCCGCTGATTATTCATATTCACCACCGCCCGCGCCTGCCGCCTTGCCTTCCCCAACACCGGCAGCAGTATCCCCATCACAATCGAGATGACACCTATCACCACGACAAGCTCTATCAGAGTAAATCCTCTGCATCGCCGCTGCCCCCCGCCACAATTTCGTACTCCCAAATCTATTCTTTTGCCCTCCTGGTTCGTTCTATTCGCCCTTTATTTCCTTACTCCTGACTCCTTGCTTCTTACTCCTGCCTTTTAACTATACTACATTACCAATTCACAATCAATCTTTTTTTTGCGCACAGACTCAGGGCCGCGAACGCCCCGTTCGCTTCCCTGACCCAACCTTCGCACTTTTCCATCAACTTCGTTTATTCAATCCGCCGACTTCGGCTCCTGCTACCACACGTAGCCCACTTCAATATCCACGACCGGTGAATTTGCCGTTGCACCGTCGTCGTCCGTAGCCATCGCGGACAGGCTAAATGCGCCCTCTGATTCCGGATGCCACGCCGCGTCCCATCCGTCGCTTCCGTCATTGTCCTGCCCAATCTTGCCTCCGTTGGCGAAAAATTCCACCTTTACCACCGAACCGTCAACATCGGATGCGTCCGCCTCAACCATAACCGGGTCTATCGTGTTGTACGCCACCATAGCCCCGTCCTCCGGACTCGTAATATCAACTACGGGCGGCTCGTTCGTTGCCCAGCTAAGAGCTTTCAGCCACTCATCCGCCAATATCCCGTAATCCACCATATTCACTATCCCGTCCTCATCCATATCCCCCGCTATCGGCCACTCGCTCATACTCGCGTACGCCGTCCCCCCGTATGCGCCCATATTCGCCCTCGCCCCGTTCGGCATAGGCTCTGCGCTTGGCTCAACCGCTGGGTCCCCCCCGTCAACGCCGGGACTCGTTACATCATCCAGCACCCACACGTCCTCCGCCAGCCAGTACCGCCCGCGCTCGCTCAGCAGATGATAGTCACCAGCATTCGCATCCGCAAACAACGGCTCAAGCGTCATCCCGCGCCCCGCCAACCCGTCCTCATAAACCTCCTCGACCTCGTTAGGCCCTAATGCCCGGTCCCATATCACAACCTCATCAAGTATGCCGTTGAAATATTGCCACGTTCCGTCTTCTGCGCCTATGTACAATGGCTCTCCATGCGTCCCGATTGCCACATTCATATCTGCACTAGCGTCGACTTGCCCATCTACAAAGAATTTCACATTTTCCGCATCTGCTGCAGGGTCGTACGAAACCCCAACGTGATACCACGTCTTAGCGGCCCAGCTGTCCTTGTCCCCGACGCGGATGTGCGAAGTACCGGTCCCAACCACAAACCGCAGCGCCCCTCGATTTCCCCCAGTCCCGTCGTCTAACTGAAGCACGTAACCCAAGCCCCCGCCGCCGCCTTGATGCTTATTAACCAAGCTGATAAAATAGCCAAGTGTGGGCGGTATATCAATGTTTGGTTTCATCCAAAGCCCGATCGTCAGCGCCCCACTTATTTCCAGACAATCATCCGATGGCACTTCCACGTAATCACCCGCACCATCAAATTCCAGCGCCCCCGCAACCTGCCCTGTCGTCCATTGTGCCCCATAGACCGCCCCATCATTGCCGCCAACCGAGTCGTACGCCGTTGTCCCGCTGCCTTCATCGAATTTCCAGTAAGCGACCGGCATGCTGATTTCCTCCTCTACAAGGCTGTACTTGGCCTGACATTGAAACAGGTCGTAATCATTGCCCCAGAAGATACAGTTGCTTATATTCGGCTCCGCGCTCGCCTCCGCCTCCACGCCTAACCAGTTGCCGACCACCGTCAGGTTCGTAAGTTCCGGCTGCCCGCTGCCCACATATATCCCCGTATCGCTGTCCGTTATAACAAAATTGCCTAACGTGGCATCTCCCCCCCCGAAGTTATAGAACGACCCCGCGTACAGCCCCGTCGCAACTATCTCCGCCGCGTCCGCCGCGCTCCGCACCGTTATCCCCTTATTTATAAAAAATAGCGACTCATTATACACCCCCGGCCAGACCATCACCGTATCGCATCCCTCCGCAGTATCTATCCCGAACTGTATCGACCCAAACGCCGTATCTCTACTCAGCCCATCATTATCATTATCCCCGCCCGCACCATCAACATGATACGTAACCCCCGGAACCTCCGATTCTACCCACACCGGGTCGCTGCTGTCTGCATTCGGCGACGAGCCTAACTGTCCGTCATTACTATTGCCGCTGCCATCTGCCGCAACCTGACCTGCCCCCTCCTCGAACCCCCAGTAACCTGCCAGATTCGTATCATCGAATACGCCACAGTGATATATCTGCCCTATCTCATTAACATCCAGCGCCCTGCTGTATATCCCAACCTCATCAATCATCCCGTCGAAGTACTGCCCGTTATAATCCATACTTCTCCCAATCGCCACGCTAATGTCGTTATTGATGCTATCGACCAGCACCAATGAGTTCGTATCCTCAAGCACACCATCCAGGTATATATGAATGTATCCATCCCTGTCGGCAACTCCTGTGACAAAATGCCAGCTCCCATCATTAACGGTACTATTCGTCGTAGCTATTGAAACATCGGCATCGTCCTTTAATCTGAAGTTAACCACTCCCGGGGGGTCCATATAGCACGAAAACCCAGTATATGGTGTGTGTCCACTCTCGCATTTGTTTACTATCCTCCTTCGGTTAATTGTTGCGGTAGTTTTTATCCACGCACAAACACTGAAATCGGTATCAGAGCCGAAGTCAAAATTCCCCTCGTTAGCAACTTCAACATAGTCATCCACCCCATCAAACTCCAGCGCACTGCCGCTGGGCTCTTGCAAATACTCTACCGCCTCTAACCACTCGTCAGTGAAAGTCCCGACATCATCTAACCCCACAGCCCCGTCGTAGTCGAAATCGCCTCTCAATGCCCACTCGCTCATACTCGCGTACGCCGTATTGCCGTAGGCCCCCATATTGATTCTCCCCCCATTGGCCGCAGGCTCGGCGCTTGGCTGGATCCTCGCGTCGCCGGCATCTATGCAGGGACTGCTAACTTCATCTAATACCCACACATCATGCTCCGGCCAGTACCGGCCCCGCTCGCTCTTTAGATGATAGTCACCCCCCTCGGCGTCCGCAAATACAGGGTCTATATACTCGTGCCCCGCCAACCCGTTCTCATAAAGCTGCTCTATCTCCCCCGCCGACAGCGCCCTGTCCCATATCCCAACCTCATCGATCCGACCATTGAAGTACAGGCCCAGACCCAGATATGTCCCTATCTCAATGTCCGTAAAACCCGTGTCCAGCGGCGCAGCTAATGTCTTTGAACCTCTAAGTTCCCCTTGGCTGTAAGCCTGGATACCCGTTGCTCCATCATAGATTATCGCAACATGTACCCATCCCTCCAAAGGAACACCAGCATCGAAATAGAAATCGTCGTCCCAGGTATAGAACTGCATATTAGGATAGTAGTCTATGTCCAATCCAAATGCCCTCCTTGTGCTCCCCAGCCCATAATGCAACGGTGTATGGGCGTTCCTATCCCACGACGAGACGTTCGTATATACCCACATCGCGACAGTTCTCGCTGTCGAGCCATAAGGTAGACTTGCATCTCCTGCTACCAGGACGTAATCATTACTCCCATCGAACTCCAGCGCACCACCGACCTTACCCGCAGTCCACACGGGTCCGTTTGTAAGTGTGCCGTCATTATCGCCGACCCAGTCGTAGGCCGTCGTCCCGCTCCCCTCCTCGAACCTCCAGTAGGAAACCAGGTTCGCCTCCATCTCCTCCTCTACCCAACTGTACTCCGCCTCGCACTGGAACAAATCATACGCGTTGTTCCACAGAATCGAGTTGGCGATATTCGGCTCCGCCCCCGCCTCCGCCTCGACCCCTAAATCGCAGTTCACTACCGTAAGATGCTCTAACCACGGCGCCCCGCTCGAGACATACACCCCCGTATCGCTGTCTCTTATAACGAGGTTCTTCAGGACACTCTCCGGCCCCTCAGACGTATACAGCGACGCGGCGTAAATCCCCGATGCCACGAGCTCTGCCGCGTCCGCCGCGCTCTGCACCGTTATCCCCTTATTTATAAAAAATAGCGACTCATTATACACCCCCGGCCAAACCAATAACGTATCTCCATCCTCCGCCGTATCAATGCCGAACTGTATCGTCTCAAACGCCGTCTCTCTCATCACCCCGTCATTACTGTTATCCCCGTTAACCACATCAACATGATAAGTATTCGGTTCCACAATCCCGGCACATTCGTATGCACCCACGTCAAACTCAGCTATCTCGCCATTGTTGTCCACCCCGGGAAAATCGTACGGGCGGACCGTCCCCACCAGGTCATCCGTAACTCCGTACACGCCGGTATCCATTCCCGCATCGATAGCTGGCGACGAAGCCGTTAGCCGATAGTCGTCTGCCACACCATTCACAAACAGCGGGTCTTCATTAATCGTCCGACTCAGCGACACCGTCCCGTCCGTCAGACCGGATGAGCAATTGTAGATTACGTTATACTGTATGTCCGGCTCCCAGCCGCCATACGGGTCCCACTGGACGATCCCGTATCCGGTATTCTCATTGGCTATGATATTGTTGTAGATACGCATGTTCGGACCACCCATGTGGATTGTCGCGTATGAGCTGGAGTTATTTACCAGCGTGTTGTTCATAAATAAATGGTCGGCATTATCGCTTCGCAGCCGGACCGTGCCGGTATCTACTGTGCTGCGGTTTCCGTAGAAAAGATTGTTCCAGATGGTCAGCGTACCGCCAAGATAAAGCGCGTGCCCGGTGCGACTGTCCGCCCACGGGATACCACCGTTCGCATCGATGTTTGTAAATATATTGTGGTGCACGTCCGCCGTAATGTCACTCGTGCAAACCATTCCTGTCTGTGCATCCGAGAAGATAAAGCCGGAAACCTCAAGCGTCGTCCCGCCGTCTATCCTCAACGCTATCCCCGAAGAAGGATTAATTCGCGGTCGGTTCCCACTCGGTTCGACTACACCCCTGAGCGTCAGATTTTTCGTCAGGATTAGATTTTCACCGTAATCCCCTGGATAGACCAAGACCGTCTCGTCGGGAAGAGCCCAGTCGATAGCTGCCTGTATCGTCTCAAAGTCATATCCTCCTCCCGGACCTACGGTAACCGTGCCGCCCTGTGCAAAACCACCAAATAACACGATTGCCAATATCACGAAATCTAATTTTGCCCTGCGTAACATTTTTTACCTCCTCGGAAATTCACATAACTCATTCCCGCTTCACTTATTCGTCCACGCCCAAAGCTTCAGATGCGTCCTCAAGTGCTTCGATTATAACCGCAGCCTCTGCAATCAGCGCGGCGGCCTGCAACTCTGGTATCTTCTTGCCGGTCTGTGCCTCCACAGCGTTAATGAACGCCCCCAATACGTTCACAGCTGCACCGTCGTTTTTCTCATTATCATCTTCAAGCACACCAATTGCTGCCTCTACCTTCGCCAACAAGCTGTTCTCTATTCCTTTCGACAAACCAAGCTCCTCAACCATCTCGCCCAATTCCGCCAACATCTCCAACGGCTCTTCCGGCTCGGCAATTGTAAACTCGTAAGCCCCCATATCTACCACCGAGTTGCCGTCACCATCACCATCCGCTACTCGCGTCGTGCCATCCAAATCCGTTTCGTTGGGTTCAGGTATATAATTCGGGTCACCCGCATCTATGCAGGGCGAATCCGGCAGCAAGCGCAAATCATCATTGCTGGCATTGCGAAAAAGCGGGTCGGCATTAATGTTGCCCTCGCCCGGCCAGCTGCCCTGAACATCGCTGTAGGTGACAGTTGTCGAACTTGTAAAAGCATTGAATATCTGTGACCCAGCTTGTGCGCTATTACCCCAGAGGATGCAGTTGTTCAACGTAGGGTTGCTTTGCTTGTTGTATATCCCACCGCCTTGCATATCTGACGAGTTATCGCTGAATGTGCAGTTGGTCAGCATCGGATTGCTACCATCCCGGTTATACATCCCGCCCCCATTTAGTCGAATGGCTGAATTTCCACTAAACGTGCAGTTTGTTACCGTCGGGTCACTATCCCGGTTTACCATCCCGCCGCCCCGGAAGCCAGCCGAGTTTCCGGTGATAATGCAGTTTGTAACCGTCGGGTTGCTCTTCAAGTTGACCATCCCGCCGCCGTCCCAGCTTGCCGAGTTTCCGCTGAACGTACAGTTGGTAACCGTCGGGTTGCTCTCACGGTCGTTTTGCATCCCGCCGCCATATGTTCCAGCTGAATTCCCGCTAAAGGTGCAGTTTGTTACCGTCGGGTTGCTCTCACGGTAGTTTTCCATCCCACCGCCTTGGCTATCTGACGAGTTGCCGCTGAAGGTGCAGTTTGTTACCGTCGGGTTGCTCTCAATGTAGTTTTGCATCCCGCCGCCGTGGCTTGCCGAGTTTCCGCTGAACGTACAGTTGGTAACCGTCGGATTGCTGTTCTCA
The DNA here is from genome assembly GCA_964513655.1 of uncultured Pirellulales bacterium. Taxonomy (GTDB): domain Bacteria; phylum Planctomycetota; class Phycisphaerae; order Sedimentisphaerales; family Anaerobacaceae. The sequence goes on from CAZENQ010000086.1 coordinate 12,466, forward strand.
TAGTTGAACATCCCGCCGCCGTCGTAGTAGGCCGAGTTTCCGCTGAAAGTGCAGTTACTGATAGTCGGACTGCTCTGGATGTTGAAGATTCCGCCCCCGGAGCCGTGGCTTGCCGAGTTTCCGCTGAACGTGCAGTTGGTCACCATCGGGCTGCTATTGTCCCAGTTGAACACCCCGCCACCCTCAGCCGCCGAGTTTCCATTGAACGTGCAGTTGGTAACGGTCGGACTCCCGTTGTCGTTATACATCCCACCACCAAAATAACTATGATCTGGCCATTCTCCATAGTTGGCATTGCCGGCGGTTATTGTGAAGCCGTCGAGGATAGCTGTTGCATCGGTGCCGCCGCCCGTAACAACGTGGTAGCTGTTATCATTAGCGTCACCAGGTGTATTGATGTCGCCGCTGAGGATGGTTTCGTACGAATTGGGGTCACGGTCATTCCAGTTCGGGTCAGCCCCATAGGGAAAACCGCCATAAAGGGCAACGCCGCTTATAAGCTGAAAGGTAGCCGTCCGGTCACCAGTGCCGCCCGGATAGGCTGAGTTACTGTCAGGCGTATATGTACCCTCAGCCACCCAAATTTCGTCGCCGCTGTTAGCATCCGCCAGCGCATCCTGCAGATAGTTATATGCATCCGCCCAACTCGTCCCATCATCTGCACCAGCTACATCCGCATCGACATAGATAGTTCCTCCAATCCCAACCGAACCACTAGTTATTATTACCACTAAACTGGCTAATATAATTGTCAATTTCATCTTTTTTCCCTTTCCATTTTCATTTTTCTATCACCTTCATTTTTCTTACTCCTTCCCTATTTACTTTTTTCCTTTTCTTTTCTATCTCGCGCCCCGGAGAACATCAAACAAACTTCCCTCTTTGCCCCTCAACCTTCGGGGCCGCGCAAACTCTTTCCCTGCTCCCGAAATTCCTTCCAGATATTCGAACCTAAGCTCCCCCTCTCGCCCGTCACTCGTCGCAATTCTTATCTTCTCTACAATGTCTCTCACCATATCAATAGTATAGACCAGTTCTCCTTCTCCGCTGGACACCTTAACCTCCGCGTTATTCCCTCCTGTCAGTCTCGTCTCGAACCGCATTCTCTGTTCCGCCGCGTCCCGCCGGACCGTATCTACCGTATGCAGCCCCATCCACGGCCGACCTAATCCTTTAAAGCTGTCATCCAGAATCTCCCGCTCCCCAACCTTTAACTTCAGCCACGGACCGTACCGCTCGCTTGCCTCATATACAAACGGCATCCTTCCCGCCCCCGTAACCTCTTTCCCGTCAATCTGGCCCGTCACTCGAAAGTACGTCCACCCACGCCTGTGCATCGCGTCCCGCTCGTCAACCACCTCTATCCCCGCCGGCACCGCCCACGGCACGCCCCCGCCGTTGCTAAAA
>CAZENQ010000087.1:0-13680 GCA_964513655.1 uncultured Pirellulales bacterium
ACAATCGCCTTTGCGTCGCAGATTTCTTCATCTGTCACCGCACGCACAATGCCGTTACATATATCAATCGCACGCAGGCATTTCTTCAGATTAACCGGCCGCGAAATTTCTATCGCCGAAGCGCAGGTATGCGGCGAAAAGTTACGAGCCGTCAAGTCGGCGTAATAGTCATCGATGATTTTCTGGTCGACCCGGCCATCGTTCCAGACGAGTTTTTTATTATTGACCAAATCGTTCAAGGTATCAGCGCCCGTTGCGTTAATAATCGCCATTCGGGGTATTCGCTCAATCAACCCCAGTTGCTTCAGCTCGTAAAATGCCTTGCCGAAAGCACTGGAGTTGCCCAGATTTCCGCCGGGAACCACTATCCAGTCCGGCACCTCCCAGCCCAACTGTTCGATGATTCGATACATTATGGCTTTTTGGCCTTCGAGCCGAAATGGATTTAATGAATTGAGCAGATACAGGCCCAGCTTTGTGCAGACATCCTGAACCTGTCTCATACAGTCGTCAAAATCACCTTGAATCTGAATGGTTTGGGCACCGTAGTCCATGGCCTGACTGAGTTTTCCGAAAGCGATTCGGCCGGAACCTATAAAGACGGTACATTTGAGGCCGCAACTGTGCGCGTACAATGCCACTGACGCAGAAGTATTACCAGTCGATGCGCAAGCACATGACTTTGCACCAACCATCATTGCGTGACTGAACGCCGCCGACATTCCGTTATCTTTGAACGAACCGGATGGATTAAGCCCCTCATACTGCAGATATAAACGGCCGGGCTGCATATCGACATACTCTGCGACGGAATCGTTCTCCTGCAGAATCGTCTGGCCCTCACCTATAGTTACTTTGTATTTATCCGGGCAGAAGTCCAACAGTTCGCGAAATCTCCACACGCCCGAGAAATCTAGAGGATTACCTCTGTTTGCCCAGCGTCTGCCAAAGTCACTTAGTTTGTCGGGAACTTCAATCCTATCCCAGTTATACTGTGCATCGAGCAACTCGCCACAGGTCGGGCACTTGAATATCGCCTGCCCGCAATCGAACTCATCTCCACAGCCGGGATTAATACACTTCTGATATGCTACATCAGCGTTTGTCGGCTTAGTCATTTATAAACTCCATTTTGATTTTGCTACAATTATAGACAGCCAACAAAGCTTTTGATATAAAAATCAGTTTTAATTTACGCTGATTCCGTGTTGATTTTTTCTATGAGGCCCGGCAGCTCGGCGAGCTGATTTATTTTCCAGGTTCCCTCAGGTATTTTCCTGCCGGCGTTGGTATAGGCGGCTTTCAAGACTGTCCACATGCCGGTTTTCGCCGCAGGTTTTGCATCCTTATCTATGCGGTCCCCCACGAACATTATATTTTGCGGCACCTCGCCGATCCTCTCTGCGGCTGTTTTAAATATCCTAGCATCGGGCTTTCGAAAATCAAGTTCGTATGAATAAAGCCTCACGGGGAAAAAGTCCAATATGCCGAACCGCTCAAGATGTTTATCCAGCGAACTGGCCGTCACAAAAGTGTTGGAAACTATACCAAGCTTAAGGCCCAAATTCTCAAGAGCAGCTAAAGTCTCGGTAATGTCCGACTCGACCTGACTGACTTGACTCAAAGGCTCATACCAAAGCCAGGCAAAATGCCGCCACTGTTGTCTGTCGAGTTTGATACCTCTTTTTGTGCCCACACCCCTTAATAAAACAAGCGAGTTAAAGTCCTTTTTTGTTATGTTGGAAAGCCACTGACGCAAACGCAGAGCTATCAGATTTCGCCAGCAGTAGTATTTGAAATTGCCGACCGGCTGTCCGCAGCCTTTAAGAAAGTCGTATGACAATTTGGCACCTTGTTGGAAAAGCCGCGTCGTATTGACTTTGCCGAAGTTAAGCAAAGTCTCACCGATGTCGAACAATACCGCTTTGATTTTTTTATCTGGCAATTACTTTACCTCAACGGCGGTATATCGTCACCAAAAGCCTCCTGCGCCCACTCGAACATTTCTTCTTCGGATATCGCCGATGCCCGGTTGGCTGAATACTCAGCATCAATTTTGTTTTTTATTTTGGCGATACGCGGGTCATGCTTGGGGATTTCGATTTCGTACCTGGCTTCTATCCAGTGCTTGATGCCAGCCAATCCACTTTTATCCGTAAGGGCGACCCTCACAGGTCTGTTCAACAACTTCTTAGTATCAAAGCAATTGTAAATCTCCTCATTCTTCAGCAACCCATCGGCATGAATACCGGCTCGCGTAACATTGAAACATTTGCCCACAAGAGGATAGTTCGAAGGCAAATCAAAACCAAGCTCCTTTTGGGCGAACTCGGCAAGTTCAGTTATCGCGCCGTAATTAACGCCTTCTGTCATCCCCTTTAACTGAGCATGCTCAACAACCATTGCCTCCAGTGGTGGATTGCCGGTCCGCTCACCCACACCAAAAATAGACGTATTTGCTGCGGCGCATCCATACAGCCAGGCGGTCATGGCATTTATCTGAACCTTGTGCAGGTCATTATGGCCGTGCCATTCAAGCCATTCGGGCGGCACACCAATTTCCCGCAGTCCGTAAATAAGTTTGGGGACACCACGGGGAAGCACCACATCGGCCCACGGCAGGCCAAATCCGAGAGTATCACAAAGTCGAATCTTGACCGGTTTGTCATATTCCTCGGCCAGCTTCATCAACTCAGCGGCAAAGGGCAATACAAAACCCTCGTAATCAGCCCGTGTTGCATCCTCGAAGTGACATCGTGGGATGACCCCGCTATCCAGCGCGGCCCGGACAATATCAAGATACGCCTCCATGGCCTGTACGCGTGTTTTTCGCAGCTTGAGGAATATATGATAATCGCTTGCGGAGGTCAAGATGCCGGTTTCGCTAAGCCCCATTTGCGAGACCAGTTTAAAGTCGGCCGCCACAGCCCTTATCCAGCCGGTAACCTCAGGAAACTTGTAACCTCGTTCCTTACACAATTGGACAGCTTTTCTATCCCGCTCTGAATATAGAAAGAACTCACTCTGTCGAATCAGACCGGTCCCGCCATCTATTTCGTGCAGTAAATCGTAAATCTTCAGGATTTGCTCAGGCCTATAAGGAGGCCGGGCCTGCTGACCGTCGCGAAAAGTCGTATCGGTTATCCAAATTTCGTTCGGAATATCATGCTCAACTGGCTGGTTATCGAATGTTACTTTAGGAAATTCGGTATATGGGAATGTCTTCCGATACAAGTTGGGTTCCTTGGCATCCACAAGCTTAAGATTTTTTTTTGCCATATTTATCTCCTGTATATTGTTGGCAGGTTAACCGGCCATTTAAAACCTCGCACAAGACATACGTCAAAATCAGGGCTGACGAACAATAGCCGAGGTGGGATTCGAACCCACACGCCCAGTTATAGGCAGGGGATTTTAAGTCCCCAGCGTCTGCCATTCCGCCACTCGGCCTGACCGAATAAACTAACGGATTTTGACGAATTTTGCAAATTGTTTCTTGACCTCTAATCTTTGCTGGGGATGACCAAGATCCCAATAAACCGGGACTTGCTACAAATTAAGGTGGTTTTCAACAACCCACGATTGAGGTGATGAACACGAAAGGATTATCACAGTGATTTTCTATGGATGAACCGAGGCCGCCAACGACAAAGAAAATCCTCGATGCGCTCTATTATCTGACCAGCTCGAACCCTGTGGTCAAGCGCCTTTAACTGCAAGTCCTCCTCTGCTAACAGGCGTGCCTTTTTAATTTTCTCCGCGGCGTCGGCCAATCTGCCCATCGCCAAATAGACAACAGCGGAATCCCGCAGGGCACAGACGTTCTCCGGCCTTATATCAAGTGTATGAGCGAAAAACTCCGCAGCGTCAGCAAATTGGCCTTTCATGGCGGTTACAAGACCAAGATAATAATAGGCATCTGCATTGGCGCAGTCAAAATCAACAGCCTTCAGCAGGCACTCTATCGTCAAATCGATATCACCAATTTCCAAAAACATCGACGCCATTGCAACCAGTGTATCCGTGTCCTCCGGAGCCAGTTCTACCTCCGAAACCAGATGATTTCTCGCCTCTTGCTTTTTTCCTCTCATCAAGGCACACTGAGCCAGCCGATATCGCGGCCCCGTGAGTGTATTATCACTTTGTACTGCCTGATTAAGCAGTCGTACCGCCTGTTCATAATCAGAGTTGTTAAAAGCAATCTCTCCCAGACAGAACAAAGCGGCCGCAGAATCGTCTCGTAGCTCGAGTGTTCTATTAAACTTTTCCTTAGCCGATTCGATATCGCCGACCTCAAGTAAGAACAGACCAAAATCGAGAATAACATCGACATCGCCAGGGTTGACACGAAGTTCAGCCAGGAAATACTCGCGAGCCCGTTCATTATCTGCCTGGGCCCAGCAAGCCTGGGCAGTTCGATAATTAATTTGTGGATGGCTGGGCTCAAGCTCAGCGGTCTTCAGCCAGCAGTGAATCGCTCTCTTGTACTGGCCCCTGACAAAGAGACTGTTGCCGATGTTATAATAGCACAAAGCACAGTTCGTATTTATCTGCTGAGCGAGATAAAACATCTGCTCTGCCAAATCGTGCTGTCCCATCTCGGTATAAGTGATTATGCGATTACAATAGCAGGGCTCAAATGACGGGTCTAATTGCTCGATATGCTCAAAAGTATCGATAGCCAGGTCGTATTGGCCGGTCCGAGTATAATCGACCGCCAACGAATTTAATATTTCCAAATCACCAGGGTTCAGCTGCAGGGCAGCTTCATATTCTCCGATTGCGTCATCAAAGCGATTCATAGTGTCCAGAGCCAGCGCCTTGTCAAAATGCCAAGAGCTGTTAGCGGGATTGATATCAAGAGCCCCTTGAAGTTCTGCGATAGCCTGTGGTATTTTGCCCTCTTCATAAAGCTCAAAAGCTTTCCTGGCCTTGTGCTCGGCCTTGTCGTACAAGCCAAATTCCATATCATCGAAAAGCATAATCGCTCCATTGCCCAGCTTAAAGGTGAAAAAGTGACGAGTTCACCCAAGGTGCTTCGGCAATAAATTACTGCCGGGTTAGTGCTTTTTTGTAAGCTTTACCGCTTTTCGTCCGCATCAAAATTTTGCTTGCGATTCGGCTTATAAGCTCTTACAATTGCACAAGTTAGCTAAACGGTGATGAACGGATTCAGGCACTTGAGAGAGTCATACGTGGTGTTTTTCTGGAAACCCGGCTGAGTTGGTCTTATAATGTACTGCTACCCACATCCGTGGGAACAGTAACTTGCCAGATAAGGATATTATTTGGAGAAGCTAAACTATGGTTAAAGAAATAAAGGGTCAAGTAAAAGCCGGCAAGGGCAATTACGCCATTGTAGTTAGCAGATTCAACGAGTTTATAACCGCCAAACTGCTTGCCGGTGCAATCGATTGCCTGAAGCGCCATGGTGCCGCCGATGAGCAGATAACCGTCGTCTGGGTGCCGGGCGCGTGTGAAATCACCATAGCTGCAAAAAAGCTTGCTCAGAGCGGTAAACATGCTGCAGTCATCTGCCTTGGTGCAGTCATACGCGGCCAGACCCCTCATTACGATTATGTATGCCAGCAGGTAGCCAGAGGTATCGGCCAAATCAACTATGATTCAACGGTGCCGGCGGCATTCGGGGTTTTAACATGTGAGACGCTCGAACAGGCTGTCGAAAGGGCCGGCACGAAGATGGGCAACGCTGGCGCGGATGCGGCCATGACCGCCATGGAAACCGTCAACGTGATGGAACAGATATGAACTGATCATTGACAATTCAACAGTAATCAGTATTCAATTGGCAAGAGGCCAGAAGGTGGACAAGAGAACAAGGGCCAGAGAACTTGCTATGCAGGGACTATACCAACTCGACGTACAAGGCTCGGACCTGCTTGAGCGTTTAGGTGAGTTCTTCATAGAAAATGCCAGCGATGATTCAGTTCGGAGACTCGCCACTGACTGGACAAGAGGAACATGGGAGAACCTGGTACAGTGTGATGAGCTAATAGCCGATTCAGCAATAAAATGGCAATTGTCCCGACTTTCACCTGTCGACAAAAGCATTTTGAGATTAGCGGTATATCAGTTAAAATTCTCTCCAGACATCCCGGCCAAAGTCGTGATAAATGAAGCAATAGAGCTTGCCAAAAAATTCAGCACAGATAAATCGCCGGCGTTCATTAATGGTGTGCTTGATGCTGTTCTAAAGAAACTAAGAACCTAAAGCAAAAAATTTATGGCTTTGAGAGTAACGGATTGAGAAAAATAGCTGTATTAAACCAAAAAGGGGGAGTTGGCAAAACGACGACGGTTGTCAACACCGCTGCTGCTCTTGCTGCAATGGGATTGAAGGTTGTCGTTCTCGACCTGGACCCGCAGGCACACCTGACAATACATCTGGGCGCCGAACCCGAAGCCATCGAGTCCGGCTCATATAAAGTCCTGACCAAGGAAGCCAGACTTGAAGAAGAGTTTCTGCTTGTGCGTCCAAACCTCTGGCTGTTGCCGGCAAATATCAATCTGGTCGGAGCCGAAAGTGAACTGGTCAGTGTAGTCGGCAGGGAAACGATTCTGCGGGAAGCGTTCCAAGCAGTTGAGGACAAGTTCGATTATTGCCTTATTGACTGTCCGCCTTCACTTGGGTTGCTAACCCTAAATGCACTCACGGCCACTGGAGAGGTCTTGATACCGCTGCAGCCCCATTTTCTGGCCTTGCAGGGCTTCGGAAAGCTGCTGCAAACCGTCGAGCTTGTCAACAAAAGGATCAACCCGGACCTGGAAGTTAAGGGGATTTTGCTCTGTATGTTCGACAGCAGGGCCTCACTGCCAAATGAGGTCAGGGCCGATATTGAACAATTCCTCAAAAGCGCATATGGGACCAACTGCGCATGGTCGCAGGCACAGATTCTACCAGTTTATATTCGAAGAAATATCAAGCTCGCGGAAGCTCCCAGTTATGGCAAGACAATCTTTGAATATGAACCAAACTGCCACGGTGCCGAAGATTACAAAAAAGTCGCCGAGTTCATACATAACCAGACACAACTTGTCCCCGAGGCAGGCGGCGCCGAAAACGCTGGCCAGCCCCCCTTGGAAATCAGACCAATTTCACAACCTGGTTCGCACACGCCCCCGGCAGAGCTAACTGAAACGACAGCCGCTCACCCGCATGAATCTGACCAACACGAACAGAATCAAATCTAAAGGCAGACAAGCGCCGAATAGCGTGGAATTACTGGTTTCTTGAGTTGCCCCTGCAGTCTGTTGATGGACCAATATCACCAAAGGTCTTTCTTTTCGGCTGGTTTTTTCAGTCCCGCCGCGCCAGCCTTACCTTGGAGCTTGTCTGCAGCCGGCAACGGCGAGTGATGGTAAAGGACCTGGACCACCTTCCACTGGTCATTCAACGCCTCGACAGCTTCTGCCCATTTATCCGGGTATTTCCTGCTAAGCGGCTCAGCTAAATCCAGGCATATCCCCAAATACGCCGCACGTGCTTTTTCTTCAGCAGCTGTTCCTCCTGCAATTCCGGCTTCGACTTCAGCCTTCATTTTTTCTCGCAGTTCCTTCGCCTGCTCAGTCCGCTTGGACAGCCGCAGGACGTTAGCCGGCTTCTCGCCGCGGATTCGATAAGCTATTCGCCCGTTGACCACAATCCTCTGCCCACCCTGTCCGTTTATCACTCGCTCAGCCAGCTCGACAAGGCGGTCGGCGTAACTGGTGATGGTTTCGTCCTCCGGCATCTCCTCTCGCGTTGTGTTTTTGTAACGGTCAACAATTTGCCACCTCTGCGCCATCATCCAGCGATAGCCTTTGATGACGCCGATGATGGTACCGGCGGTAGCAGCATTGCAGTCGGCATCCCAGCCGAAGTTAAACGCCGTCATCAATGTCCTGGCAAAATCCCCACCGCCGTACAATAGTGCCGCAACAATTGACGCAGTGTTGAGCTCATGCCCGTTCATGTCACGCATCGTCCCGCCGTGACGCGTGTATTTGTCGTGGACCAGCTGTCGCGTCTTGCGCCAATCATCCGGATATTGCCTATGCCATCGCCGCACGTCCCCGACAATTCCACGGATAATGCTATTGGGATCCAGCGCAGCTACACCGGCGTCGAGGATTTCCGCCATATCGTTGCTGGTAAAGGCGGTCGCAATCATAGTAGTGAAAAACTGTGTCGTCTGAGCGGGTTCTGCGTCAATGGTGACACGCGTGTAGTTCAGCCCAATCCGAGCTGCAGTCTGCGGCATAGCCGGCGCCAACAGGCCAAACGTCTCACAGATAAACTGCCCCGATATGTTGAAATCCGCCCACGGATTCAGTGCAAAAGTCCCCGTCAGAGGGGGCTCAATGCCGATATCCATCAACTGGCGGGCATACAGATTAGAGCACCAGATGCGCTTATTCACTCGCGACTTCCATAGCTCCGCGATCCGCTCCGACGACAGGAAAATTTCATCCTCGTGCTGCATTATATAGATGTAGACCCATTCAAGGTCGGTGTCGTCGTCGGTCCAGGCTCCTTGTGGAAGGGCCGGCATATAACTTTCGACATTGCCGGGCTCGTTAATGTATTTCATCTCATGTTCAAGCCCGTTAAGATTGCCCAGCATCTGGCCGAGTAGCCCGCCGCGAATTTTGTCGGTGAGCGTTTCAGCCGATATCTCGAGAAATCCACCACTTTCCCCCTTGGCCGCCACAACACCAAGGCCCACGCTCATAATTACAATAACCAGCAGAAAATGGCGGATTTTCACAGCAATTCTTTTCATCGAATTTTCGCCTTTCACCTGTTAGGACTCACCCAATCTTCACATCCACATTCAGTACCGAGTCAGCCTCAAGAACAATCGCTTTGCTCAAAGTCACCTCTAAGCTAAGGCCCTCAAGACTAAATCTAACCGGTAGCCCTTTATTGTCCATCTTTGCGGCAACCTGAGAGGGCTTGGCATCTTGCTCAAGTTCGAACACTAGCTTGAGAATAGCAAGTTTTCCGTGCTTCATTTCAATTTGCTCTGTTTGTCTTAACTTGCTACGTTTCTGTGTGAAAAGGCCCCAACCCTCTGCAGCGGTGAAAAACGAAGCATGGTCATGCGGTTGCCAGATTGGTTTGAAGCCAATCACTCCGGCCGGGCCATCATATATGAAGCCCTGGCTGGCCAAAAGAATCGACCAGACACTCATTGCACGGGCGTAGAACTTTCCGCACTCATCATCACCAAACGGGTTGCCGCTGTAGCCCCACGACGCCCAGTTTGTGTTGGTCAGACCCGTGCGCAAGCGCCCGTCATAGCGGTCGTAAATAGCACGCGTCACCAGAAATCCTTCTTTCAGCATACCGTACTGGACCATGGTCGCGGCAGCAGCGTACTCGAAGCCGGTCATAGCCTCGTCGGCATACGTCATATGGTCTTTCGGCCGGTCCTTCTTGGGCCATGTTATCATCTGCATGCCCGCATCGTCATCGTCCACGTACTTGCGCGGAACCTGCTCGACACCACGAAAGTTGGTACGGAAATTGTACTTCAACAGTGATTTCATCGCCGAACGTACTCTATCGGCCGGATAGTGTGGCTCAAGACCAACCTGATTCGCCCACCATTCTCCGAGCACCTGGTCAATATGACAGCCGTTGTTGTAATCTCTCTCTGGTTCGGCATCGGGAATTTGAATGTAATATTCACCGTTCCATAGTGTTTCGTTTTGCCTGGTGGCACCGGCCTGACGGATGCTCCTGTAGCGCTTTGCCGATGAGCTGTCACCATGCATTTCAGCCATTGTTTCGCAAGTTTCCAGCACTGCAAGGTAGAGCGAACCAAGCCACGTTGTGCTGCCCCCAAGTTCTCCATCGAGTGTATTGTGCTGCCGTCCGGCTAATATCCCGTCTTCGTCCTTGTCCCAGGTTGCAATTATATAGTCCATTGCCTTTTTGTATTGCGGCCAATGTTTGTCAAACCACTGGCTGTCTGAACTGCAGAGATATTCGCGATATCCGCCGAGAATCTCGCCGCATTGGCCGTCAAAAGCCACCTTTCCCCCCGGATGCCGGAACGGAATCGCGCCGTCATTGCGCTGATATCTGAGAGATTGCTCGCGCATCCGCCGGGCAATCGACGGGAAAAGCCTCGCATGTGCCTGTGCATAATGCCAGACGTGCGCGCAATTGCCGTGGCAGCATCCTGTACCTTTACTGCATCCCTCCCAGGCGCCGAAGTAGCCGCTCTTGGCCCAGAAACATGTCTTGCTCCGGAGTACCGCTACCTGCGAGCTTATGCGATCAAGCATCCAGTGAGGCAAATTCGCCGAATAGAATGTCTTGTTATATAAGCGCGTCTGCTCCGTTAGCCTGTCCATGTTTTCCTTCAGATACCGCGTCACATCCAGAGCATCAGACCAGAAGTTGGTGTACATATTGCCTTCATGCTGCCACTGCTGTCTCTTGTCACCATGCTTGGTGTTAGGAAAATACCAGATAAGTGCAAAACGCACCGTACGCTCCTGTCCCGGCCCCAACTGCAGCGGCACCGCCAAGGCGCCATTTAGCGTCTGGTCTTTGGCCGATGGACCTGCTTGCTTAGGACCAGTTAGCCTGCCATCCTGTGACCATTGGTTTCTCAGATTGTCCAGACTCTCCCATGACGCGGTGCCTTCGGCGCCTTGCTTAAACACTGCCAATGCCATATCACCATAACCGGATGCGTCTTTGCCCATATCCGAGGTCATATGAAGAATCGTTGCGCCGTTTTCATCCATCACACGGTTGCGGTTTTGACCGAGGCCTATCAGCTGCGCCTTGGCTAAAGGCTCATCGGAAATCACAATATGGTCAACATCGATATGCCCCCACCAGTTGTCGACATCGTCGACTATCTGAATCTGTGCTTTCTTGTCTCGCAGCTCGCTCAGGTCCCAGGTTGTCCAGTCCATTGCGTCAGTGTTGTCCCCCGACCGCGTGCGAACCACTTGTCCATCCACCAAAAGGTTAATACACGTCCTGCCCGGATGGTCGCCCCCTGCAACAAGGAAATGAATATACTTTTTATCAATAGTAAACTCTTGTGACGTCAAGGTACCTGTGGGCCCATCCCCTTTTTTCCAGTATGTATTGACCAGTCCTTTCCCGCGAAAACCTTTCAACTGCTGTATGCTGTAAGCGCCTCTAGCCGGGCCTGCGCCGAACGCCTCTCCAGTCGCCAGCCAGTCACCATAATCCGATGATTCAAAGTCTGCCAAGACCGTTCCACTTTTAGGACCCGGAGAGCGAATTGTGCCAGTAAAGCCCACGGCGTTCTTCTGCGTTGCCAAAAGGCTTACCTCAACTAACCTGCTCGATGGATTCGCCACCTTCAGGTTGAATATGGCGCACGGAATCGCCGAGTCCTTTTCGTTTAGGGGAATAAGTGGATTGAACGTCTCCATGCTTAACTTTACCGGCAGTTTATCCTCCTCGAACTCGTACCAGCCGAACGGATATTCCCCGCGAAAACTAAGGTCTTTCATCGCTTCAAATGGCCCGACCGGGCTTGTCTGTAACGCTCGTATCACCGGCTCCTCGCCCTTTGTCCGCACGCGCACGGCAAGGAAACTATCCGGTACAATGGCGTGTGTAAAGTTGTTGAAAATCTGCCACACATGTCGTTCGGCCTTGCCATTAATCTGAATACAGCCCGCACCGATGCCGCCTACAGGCAGGCTAATAGCGGTCAGATGCTCCCTGCGATATACACGTGTTTTTCCCCTGGCAAACACAGACTCTGGTTGTTCCGGAAATGGATCACCCAACGACCACTCAGGCAGCGCCAGCGCCGCGGTACTCAAGCCTATAGCTTTTAGAAAATCACGTCGATTGAAATTATTATCCATTTTCGGGCCCTCATTGTCACACGAAAGCCGGTTATTTAATTTGCAGAAGCCCCACCGATTTTGCCGTTTTAAGTTCAATCAAAGCCATTATGCAAATATGTCAAACCAACTGCTGTGGGTTTTGCAGCTGTTCCTTTATTAAGTTTAGGAACTGTGCTGCGTAGACCTCGTCCACGACCGTCCGGTCGACGGCCAGGGTTAAACTTACCATTTTTCGGATGGCCACCTTGCTGTCTTTTGGGACAACCTCATTAATCACATTGCCGACAGCCATGATAGTGCTGGCAGGCGGCGGTACAATGCCGACGAAAGAATCAACGCCATAAGAACCAAGATTGCTTAACGCTATCGTTTCTCCTTCCACATCTTCGAGTGTCAATTTGTTACTGCGTGCCTTTTCAGTCAGCAATTTTTCCAAGCGGGCAATTTCGACCAATGTCTTCTCAGCAGCATCTTTTATAACAGGCACAACAAGCCCCTGAGTGGCGCTGACTGCAAAACCGATATTGATGCAGTCGGCAATCCTGATGTCATTGCCATCAAGCCTGCCTATCATAAGAGGGTACTCTTTAACGGCCGTTGCCAGGGCACGAATATAAAAAGCGTTTGTAGTTACTTTGACACCCTCTTGTTTCTTCAGCTTAGGACGCATGCCCATCAGTTCAGTTACATCCGCTTTTAACTCAATGTAAAAACAGGGCTTGCTCTGCTTGGCTTTTAACATCCTTTCGCCGATGAGCTTCTGGATTCTGGTACGCGGGACAGGGTGTTTCAAGGGATTATCCAAAGGCACCTCTACCATTTCTTCTCTAATATCAAGCCTGAAAACCGGTTTCAACTGACGGGCTAATATAATAGCGTTGCTATTGTGCCTTTGCAAGTGTGCAGAGGTGCGGTTTCCATTTGTAGAGGCGTTCGATTGCAGGTGGTTGCCGGTTTCCTAAGGAAAAGCGGTTTCATTTTTGTCTTTTTTTGGTATACTGCTGGTTCTTGTTTTGAAAAAGACACTGAATTTTGAAGTTTGGCGGCACAAGAGAGTTATCATGTAGTGGTTATTAGTATTGAGCTGCTGGAGCTGGTAAGCATCCCAAGTGTCGAGAGAATTGTCGAGTCGGTTAAGGCGATTTTGTAAACAGGGCGATGAAGTCGAAATAGCGAATGACAATAAGTAAATATTGCTATACGAGGATTTTAGAATGGCAAAAGAAGTAAGATTACCACAGCTCGGCCAGACAATGGAAGAAGGCACTATCGTTGGCTTTTCGGTCAAGATTGACGGTGAGGTCAAAAAAGGCGACGTGATTTTTGAGGTGGAGACCGACAAGGCAACGCTTGAGGTTGAATCACCGGCTGAGGGTTTTGTGAAACATATTCTTGTTGAGGTCGGCCAGACTGTACCGGTCGGTGAGCCGATTCTGGTCCTCGGCGACAAGGATGAAGAGGTCCCGCAGAGCTTTATCGATTCACTAAAAGGCCAGGCCGCTGGTGCCCCTGTAGCGGCAGCCCCTAGTGCTGCCGAAGCTGCCGCTGCCGTAACGGAACCAGCCGGAGCGGCAGGTAAGATAAGAGTTTCACCGAGGGCAAAGAAATTAGCTAAAGATTTAGGCGTGGATTTGGCGACGGTGACCGGCACGGGGCCAGCGGGCAAAATCACCGAGCAGGATGTCAAGGAAGCTGCTTCGAAACCACCTGAAGAGGTGACAGCGGCAGAAGAGGCAAAACCGGGAGCGACGATACGAGTCAACAAGCTGCAGAAAATAACCGCCCAAAAGATGCTGCAGTCCAAGCGCGAGATACCGTGCTACT
>CAZENQ010000088.1:0-13392 GCA_964513655.1 uncultured Pirellulales bacterium
TGAAAAGTTTGGAAAAACTCAGAAAAAGGGGTGGAATTGCGCTCGAATAAGTGTGCGAAATGTGTAAAACGTGTGAAAATTTACAAAAAGTGAATAGAAACTTACAAAAAGGGGTGGAATTGCGCTCGAATAAGTTTGCAAAATGTGTAAAACGTTTGAAAATTTACAACAAAAAAAGGAGTAAGAAGTAAGGAGTAAGGAGTAAGGAGGGGTCTGGATCCGGTGGCCGGGGGTGAGCCGCAAGCGGGATTTCAAATCACAAATCTCAGATTTCAGATTGAGGGAGTTGTCCTTCGACGGTTTGACCGCAGGCAAGCGGGTGGGCGCGGACGAGATTGGTTTTGTTTCTCCGGGTCTGCCAGGTTGGTCATGTTCGTAATCCTTTGTTGAAGCTGAGTTTATGTTCATTTTTGCCTTTCGAAAATTGGTTTCGTTTGACATTTTTTTATCATGCTTGCCGCGGCGTAGGCTTGGCGAAGTCAGGGCGAAGCAGGGTCGACGACCTGTCCGGCCTATGGCTCATTTTTATCCTCATCTTCGGCAAGGACGGCCAAGATTTTGGACGCTTGTTCAGGGGTTATTACAGGGTCGTGATGATTGTGGTCAGAGTTGTTGTGATTGGCGTCGGAGGTGTTGTGATTTAATCCGAAAATGTCCCGATTTTCCTCGAAAATCCCCCGATTCCCCCCGTATTTCCCCCGTTTTCCCCCGAAATCCCTCTGATTTTCCTTAAGAGGACCTTCGTTTATGCGGGCTACGGTCTCAAAAAAGCGGTTTGCGATGGCCAAGACCTGCTGGCAGGCTTTTCTCGCGGATTCTTCCTTTTGGCAGCGTGTAATCTCGACGAGACGAACGGCGACTTCGGTTTCTGCCTTTGCAACGGCGAGGGCGGTGCGTCGGGCAAGCGACGCGGAATATTGCTGGAACTGCCGGGAGAATAGTTTCTGCCTGAGCCATCTTTCGTAGGTTGTTCGGCTGACGTTGTGTTTTTTCAGGACGGCGTTTTCGTCGAGGTCGCTATAAAACAGGTCTTCCAGGACAGCCCACTTTTTTTCACTCAGGTCTTTTCGCTTCATAAGTATTTACCTCCATCCTCATAATTTATTATTTTCGATTTTTTACTTTGTGGCGGACGGACAGACGGTCCGCTCACTGTTGGAGGGGCCCGCGCGGATGGGGTGAAAAGTCGATTCCGCCTGAGGCGGATAAAGCTCGTAAGTTGATGTGAGATAAGGGGTAAAGATTTTTGGGAAAATGGGTGGGTGGCGTAAAAGTACATGCGGATTTGATTGATTTTTAGACGCAGATTACCGGCCGGTGGAGGATTTACACGGATAAGGACGAACAGGCGCGGATTTTTTTCTGGGTTCCGGGCTTGCGGAGCGAGTGTTTTCTGGGCCCCAGAACGGAGTCTGGGGTCTTCGCCCGCCAAACTGACGGCGGGTAAACTTCGCTACGAGGGTGGAAAGTTTTGCGTTGTATCAGGACAGTTTATCGGTAGAATGGTGTGATAGCAGAATCTTTGAAAGGGAAGAAGATGAGTGAGATTTCCGTTTTGTTGATACTCTTTTCAGCGGTTTTTTTTCTTAAACTCTCTAAAGTGATTAAGGTCAGCTGGTGGATTATCTGTCTTTGGATTGCAGTATGCATATTCGCCATGTTGATATATCACAGTATTATCAACCCCCGGAGTGCGGCTTCCGTGTGGGATTGAAGGGTTTTCGTGATAGCGAGAAGAAGTAAATTGTGTGGTAGCAGATTTTTGAAAGGAGGTATTATGACAACGGTATTATCGTTGTTGACAGTTATTGCAATAGTTGCGGGGCCTATTCTTGCCGTGCGAATACAAAAAATCATTGAGCGCATCAGCAAAAAACGTGAAGATAAAGACCTCTTGTTTAAGACTTTGATGTCGACAAGAGACAACCGCCTTGTACCACAACATGTTCAGGCACTTAATATGATTGACATTATCTTCTCGGGTGGAGGCAAAAAGGACGAAGCTGTTATCGAGGCATGGTCTGAATATAGAGACCATCTACACAATTACCCCCCAAAACCATCTGCAGATTCTGGTAAGACTCTTTCCGAAGCTCAAGCATCAACGTACCAAGCTCAATGCGATTCTTGGCAGACGAAATCAACGGACATTCTTACCAACCTCCTCGCCAAGATGGCTGAATCCTTGGATTATCACTTTGATAAAGTTCTCCTAAAACGAGGGGCATATACTCCAACAGGTTACGGCGAAACAGAATTTGCTCAACTGATCATTCGTAGAGGTCTTACTGAGGTCTTTCTGGGGTCGAAATCTATTCCCATTCATATTGTAGAACCTCCACATGCCGAAGAAACAAAACCCTCTCAAGAAGATTCTCCACAAGAAAAACCCAGCGTTTAGCGTTAAAATAGTGCGGCAATGATAATGGGCAATACAATATTTTAGACCATTTTTGCTCGATTTATAGCTTAGCGGGTATACAATAGTACCAAAAATGGCCAGATCGTCGAAAGGGAATAATAAATGGACTGGTTGACCTTTATAGCAAAAGCCATGTGGCCCTGTGCAGTTGTTGCGTTATTGCTTATTTTCCAAAAACCTGTGACGGCACTGCTCTGTGCGGTTGTAGAGAAAATAAGAGGTGTGCGGATTCTTCGATACAAGAGCCTCGCGCTTGACTTTCAGGCGAAGCGGGATTCGAGAGAGAAACAAAAGCTTCGCGAAATCGATGACAGTAACTTTACTTGGGAGAATTACGTTACTATGGTAGACTATTGGACCGGTACAAGTGCAGAATTAGCACTTGCGTGCATGGCTATACCAGGGTATCCAGAAGAAGGCAGAAAAGCTGTTGTCGAAATGTTTGAATGTGGCTACGCCCTACTTGAAAAATATCAGGGCAAAGAGGGTATCCGCGAGTCTATCCGGAAAGCAAGAGAATGCCTGTATGAGTTCCAGAGGTCAAGCCCTTAGCCTGATACTACCTGGAGAACATCCCCAAAAAACTGCTTCCATAAAATCGTCCGCCAAAAGCAAAAAATGTTTATGTTGTATCAGGACAGGCGGAGAAAAATGCAAAGATAGTAGCAAGGAGACAGGAGTAAGAAGCAAGTAGGGATAAAAAAATTATGGGTTGAAACGGGAGGTGGAATCGTTAGAATGGCGCGGTAGCACACTTTTTGAAAGGGGATAAAATGGAAAGCGTTGAAGTTTTGGTGATTTGCTGGTTTTTCGCTGGTTTGCTGATAGCGGCGGTTTCAATTCCTCTGGTTCTTGGAAAAATTCCACCAAACCGCCTTTACGGAGTTAGAACCCGCAAGACACTTTCGAACAACGAGGTATGGTACAAGGCCAACAAATACACAGGAAAAGATTTCTTGATATGCGGTTTAGTGGTTTCAGCAGGAGCACTGGTTTTATGGATGTTCAGGGCTAAATTATCATTTTCTGCGGTCACCTGGATTGGTACAGCCTTACTTATGGTTCCATTATTAGTAGTCGTGGTCAGGGCCCTCTCGTATTTAAAAAAACAGTAACGCAGGTAATCGGTAGAATAGTGCGGTAGCAGACTTTTTGAAAAGGGATATTATGAAAATGACCAGCCTCCAAGCAGGACTAAAAGTTCTTCTTGTCAATTGGCTTGTAGCACCCGCGCTAGGAATATGGGTTTGGGTTAAAAGCGACTTTTTGAGTTGCGTTGCTTACTTTGTAATTTGGCTGATAGCTGATAGGGTTTGGGACTGGCTGACAAGATACCTAATTGCTTGGGCTGCTCCAAATAGCGCAAGTGAAGAAGAGGCATTGCAGACGTACCTTGGGGGTGAAGCGCCTCAGGGGATGGCCTTTATGATGCTTGTTGACCTTTTGGGGACTCTAATATTGCCGTGGATTGTCGCGGGATTATTTCTTGCTTACATTTAAGTTGATGGGAGAATAAAATGAATGAACAAAATTGTGACAACTGTCTCTTTTTTTGGGGCGGAATCTGCAACGTAAAAGGAAGCCGTCTGACGCCCGACGAGAAAAACAAAGCGTGTAGTGATTGGTGTAAGAGAACGCACGCAGATTGTAACTTTATCGCACCAAAGTTCAACCATTTATATCGCGGGGATGAAGCAAATACAAAAGAGGACACGATAGCAACAGAAGGTTTCTGTCAAAGGATCGACCCACCCGAGAGAATACCTAATATAAATGCTACAGCTTGTGACAACTGGCAACCTAAACCGTGATCTAAAGCGCTGAAAAATACGGCCCCAAAATATACTAAGAAAGAGAGGTTTTGGTTATGGGGATAGTTGAAAACGCCAAAGAAGCGGTCAAACTTGCCAAGAAAATTGATAATATCGAATTGAACCGCAAAATTCTTGACCTTCAAGCAGAGGCAATCGAACTTACAGAACAGAATAGACAAAAAGATGAGCTAATACACAAACTCAAAGAATCCTTATCTCTTAAAGGCAAGTTAAGCCTTATAGATTTAGCTTATTACATACTTGATTACAATGAGAAGGTTATAGACGGGCCGTTCTGCACACAATGTTTTGATGCAGACCATCAAAAGTGTCGTCTCTTACCAACCGCGAAACAAGGCTTAGGACATGGGTGGGTTCAGTGTCCCCATTGTAAAGTTCCATTCCAAGCATTCAAAACCGCGCGATACTTACAACACGGTAAATTTGAACGCTAAGTATAGCGCAAGTCCTCTGATTTTCCTTGTTTTTGGCGTAATTGTGTGGATTGTCTCGGTTAGATAGACTGGTGATTTTGCAGGGAGAGGATGGGGGCAGGGGCGTTGAACTTCGAACATCGAACGTTGAACATGGAACGTCGAAGGCCGGGGAGGCGGGAGTGTTGAACTTCGAACATCGAACGTTGAACATTGAACGTCGAACGTTAAAGACTTGAGAGAGCGATATGAGAATTCGAGCACAGACAATACTGTTGATGATGCTGGCTGGTTGGGTAAACCGGCATCAACAAGCTGTAATTGAGTATCTGAGAACTGAAAATAAGATACTGAAGGGAAAAGTCAGGAAGAAAGCGAATTGGTCTCAATGATGAACAGCGTAAGAAACTGGCGGTGTTGGGTAAAAGGCTCGGGATAGTGCATGATTTGTCTGTAGAGGCCCCAGAGAGATAGACCCCTAACGGGAAATGCGAAGGGTGAAGAGTGAAGGGAGAAGCCGCAGGGGTGGGAAATGTGAAGGGTGAAGAGTGAAGTGGGAAGGGCGGCATGGGCGGCCCCCTTAGAGTCCGCGGGACTCTGGACAAGGGGATATACCCCCTTAGAGTCCGTGGGACTCTGGACAAGGGGGTGCCGATGGGAGGACTCGGCAGAAATTTTTTGGTTTTTGGTGTTTGACAAAAGTTTGGGGATGGGTGATAATCTGGTGGTGCAGTTGGCAGGTCAAATTGTTATCTGATTAGGTTTGAGGTATTGATATGACAGGCGATAAGAAGAAATTGGTAATGTTAGGGATTATTGCAGTTTGCTTCGGATTGGCCGTAGCGATAACGGTCTACAGGAGGTATAAGGAAGGGTCGGGGCCCAGGGGTATTGAGAGCATTAAACGCGGCGATATGATTTGGGTCAAGTGCGACAACACGGAGTGTGACGCCGAATATCAGATGGACAAGAGAGATTATTTTGAGTATATGCAAGACCACCCACCTACGGCCGCGCAGTTTGTAACGATGATGTCAGACCCCAATATGAGAGGGGCAACTGCGTTGGTCTGTAATAAGTGCAAACAGGAAAGCGTTTATCGAGGTGAAAAGTGCGATAAGTGCGGGTTAGTTTTCATAAGGGGTACTGTCCGGCATGATTTTGCGGACAGGTGCCCGGAATGCGACTACAGCAGAACGGAAACGAAGAGAAGGGAAGCCCGCGAGGTCATGGGGGAGAAGGGCGAGTAAAGCAGAGCAAGGGGGAAAGGTGAATTTAATAAAACCGCCCGTACTTCTGTGTAAGAATTTTGCGGTTTGTTTATCAGCGCCCACGGGCGTCGATTATTTTTTCCAATCACAAAAGATACGGGCAGTACGACCGCTAAGGTCTATTGTAATAATCGGCATATATCGTGCGCGGACTTTAAAATCGCAGGGTATAAAGGCGGATGGGCTATAAATCAGACTTTCGCGGGGACGCGTTTTGGTTTTTTGGGGATGGCTTTTAAGGCCGCTTTTATCCTTGCCTGGCGTTCGGCGGTCTTTTTGCGGAGGACGGCGGTGGAGTCGGTGCCTAATGAGCGGAGTTTTTTGTATCTGTTCTCGAGGAGGTTTTCAATCTTTGTACGTCTGAGTGCGGCGAGGGTCCTGACAATATACTTTTCGACATTGTAGACGGTGTCGTGGACGTTTCGATGAGCGCCACCGAGCGGTTCGGGAATGATGGCATCGACGAGATTGAGCTTATGCAAGTCCCTGCTTGTTAGCTTAAGTGCCTCGGCGGCGTCCGGAGCCTGTGAGCCGTCTCGCCAGAGGATTGCGGCACAACCCTCAGGTGATATTACGGAATAATATGAGAACTCGAGCATGGCAAATCTGTCGCCGACACCAATTCCGAGCGCGCCGCCTGAACCGCCTTCGCCGATGACGATGCAGATTATGGGTACCTTTAGACGTGACATCTCAGTCAGGTTAACGGCTATTGCCTGTGCCTGTCCGCGCTCCTCTGCGCCGACACCAGGATACGCTCCGGGGGTGTCAATGAGTGTGACGACGGGGACATTGTACTTTTCGGCGAATTTCATTTTGGCAATCGCCTTTCGGTAGCCTTCGGGATTGGCACAGCCGAAATTACAGGCAATCTTTTCCTTTGTGTTCCTGCCTTTGTTTTGGCCTATGACCAATACCTTTTCTCTGCCTATTTGTCCCAATCCGGTTATTATTGCCCTGTCGTCACCGAAACACCTGTCCCCATGCAATTCACGGAAGTTTTTTACCATGAGGTCGAGGTAGTCAGTCAGCAGTGGTCTTTTGGGATGGCGGGCGACCTGAACAGTCTGCCATGCGGTGAGCTTCGAGTAGATTCGTTTAAGTTCGGCGACCTGCTGCTGCTGTAATCGGTGAACCTCGGTAGAATAGTCAATTCCCTTCAGGGAACTGAGCCTGTGGAGCTCCTTCATCTGGCTGTCAAGGTCAGCAACTTTATCTTCGAACGCCAGGTAATCGCCATCGGTGATATTATTTTTATTATCCGGCATTTTAATTATCAAACATCTCGATGAGCCTTATGGATAAGGCGTGGCGGAGCATGCAGGGCGAAAATGCCTACAAAAAAAGCCTGCCCACACGTTGCGGGCGGCACATGCTTATTCTTTTGCCAAATCCGTCGGCTCTTTTCTTTCAAAGTTAGAATATTAACATTTTGGCAGGATAAATCAAAGAAAAAAATTGACATGTGGGGCGTGTTGCTATATTTTTTTAGTGGCATTCATTTGTAGGTTTATTTTCGTAAGGTCTTGTTGGTGAAAGAGTTAAAGCAAATAACGGTCATAGGTATGGGGCTTTTAGGGGGGTCGATAACGCTAACGGTTTCGCGTACTTTTCCCGGCGTAAAAACAGTGGGTTACAGCCACCGAGCCATTACTCGCCAAAAAGCGAGGCAATCCGGGGTCGCGAGCAAAATAGTTGACGAGATAAAGCAGAGCGTATACAGCGCGGACATTGTGATTCTGGCATCGCCTATATGCACCTTTGAGGAGATATTCAGCAGGATAGCCGATGCGCTGCCGAGCGGGTGCATTGTCACTGATGTAGGCTCGACGAAAGTCCTGCCGCACCGCTGGGCAGTGAAGCGGCTGCCGAGGAGCGTTCACTATGTTGGCTCGCACCCAATAGCCGGGTCGGAACAAAGAGGTGTAGAGTTCGCGAGGGATGATTTGTTCGAGGGGGCGCTCTGTGTTCTGACAACAACCAAAAAAACGAACCGGCAGGCGGTACAGACCCTTAAGCGATTCTGGTCAAAGCTTGGGTGCTGGGTGAAAATAATGTCACCGGCCGGGCACGACAGGGTCTTCGCAAGCGTAAGTCACCTGCCTCATGTAGCAGCGGCGGCATTGATAAACGCCAACAGCAGTGAGATGTTAAAATTTGCGGGCAAAGGCTTTATGGATACGTCGAGGATAGCATCGGGACCGGCCAATATCTGGGCTGATGTGCTGCTGACAAACGCGAGCAACACCGTCAGAGGGATTGACAAAATTATAGCGGAATTGGGGAAACTGAAAAAAGCGATAAAAGCCGGAGACACGATAGAGGTTGAAAAACTTCTCCGGAAGGCAAGAAGCAAACGCAGCGCGCTGATAGACTACAAGATTAAAAGTAAGGAATTGATATCGTGAGGCAATGGCGTTTTGAGGTATTTAACCGAGGCGGTTTTCCAGATGTTCACGGCAACGGCGTACTTGAAGAAATCAAGGAGCTTGGGATTGGTTCAGTTGAGGCGGTCCAATCGGCGAAGGTCTTCTTGATTGAGGGTGATTTTGTTAATGGTTTTGCCGAGCGTGTGGCAAAGGAGCTTCTGAGCGACCCAGTATGCGAAGAGTATTATATAGGCAGGAGTGGTGCGCCGGCCGGGTTGGCAAAGGCGACCCTTATCGAAGTTCATTTGAAAAGCGGAGTCACGGACCCGGTAGCCCAATCGGTAATGACGGCAATGGCGGATATGGGTGTCGAGGCGGGCAATGTGCGGACAGCGCGAAAGTACATTTTGTTGGGTGATATCAGCCAGAGCCAAACGGACACAATAGCGAGGAGAATTCTGGCGAACGACTGTATCGAAGAGTTTGTAATCGGTAATGAAGCGGAGCCGCCAAGCCCGCACCTGAAGCCATACGAGTTAAAGATAGTCGAGTGGCCGGTGTGCGAGCTTGATGATGATGAACTGGTGGAGCTGAGCAAGAAAAAGGATTTGTTTCTTAATCTGGTGGAGATGCAGACGATTCAGAAGTACTACAGGGAGCTCGGCAGAGAACCGACGGACGTCGAGCTTGAGTCGCTTGCGCAGACGTGGAGCGAGCACTGTGTGCACAAGACGCTCAAAAGTTCTGTTGATATGACAATCAACGGTGAGCAGATACATTTTGACAATCTGCTGAAAGAGACGGTCTTTAAGGCCACGAAGGAATTAAACAAGGAGTGGTGCATATCGGTGTTTGCGGATAATGCGGGTGTGGTGGAATTTGATGAGGACTCGGCGGTCTGTTTTAAGGTTGAGACTCATAATCGCCCTTCCGCGCTGGACCCGTATGGAGGTTCAGCTACCGGCATCGGGGGTGTAATCCGCGACCCGATGGGGACCGGCTTAGGCGCGAGGCCTATCGCGAATACGGATATATTTTGCTTTGGTCTGCCGGACACAAAGCACGAAGAGATTCCGAAAGGAGTTTTGCATCCGAGGAGGATTATGAGGGGCGTCGTGGCGGGAGTTCGGGACTACGGTAACAGGATGGGGATACCAACGGTCAACGGGGCAATTTACTTTGATGAGAGGTATCTTGGCAATCCGCTGGTGTATTGCGGCAATATCGGGATAATGGACAAGAAGAAGTGCTTCAAGAATCCGCAGAGTGGAGATGTGATTATAGTAGTTGGAGGCAGGACGGGACGAGATGGGATTCACGGGGCGACCTTTTCGTCGGGTGAAATAACACATGAGTATGAATCAATCTTTTCTCATGCGGTTCAAATCGGCAACGCGATAACAGAAAAGACGATGCTCGATGTACTAGTGCAGGCAAATGAAGCGGGGCTTTACGATGCTATCACAGACTGCGGGGCCGGGGGCCTTAGCAGCGCGGTGGGTGAGATGGGTAAAGACCTTGGGGCGGAGGTTGATTTGGAGAAAGTTCCGTTAAAGTACACGGGGCTGAACTATACCGAAATCTGGATTAGTGAAGCACAGGAAAGGATGGTCATAGCGGTCAAACCCGAAAACCTAAAGGCGATAACGAAAATTTTTGATGATGAGAATGTGGAGTCAACCGTAATAGGCAGATTCACCGACGATAAGAAGCTGATATTAAGGTACAACGGTGAAAAGGTGGCGGAGATGGATATGGACTTTCTGCATGATGGCGTGCCGAAATACTCGCGCAAGGCGGTGTGGAAAAGTCCCGAGCTTTCGGAGCCGAGCATACCTGAGAAAGACAATTACAACGATGAGCTTTTGCGGATACTGTCTTGTTACAATGTGGCGAGCAAGGAATGGGTAATACGCCAATATGACCATGAGGTCCAGGGGACGTCCGTGGTGAAGCCGTTGGTGGGGGTCACGAACAACGGTCCCGGAGACGGAGCGGTGATAAGGCCGAAGTTCGATTCTGACAGGGGTCTTGCAATCAGCTGCGGGATGAATCCTATGTACGGAGATATTGACCCGTACTGGATGGCGCTGGGTGGAATAAATGAGGCGGTAAGGAACGTGATATGCGTGGGCGGGCGCGCGGACAGGATCGCCCTGCTGGACAACTTCAGCTGGGGCAACTGCAGGAAGCCGGAGACGTTCGGGCCATTGGTGCGGGCGGCACAGGCCTGCTATGACGGCGCGATTGCCTTCGGAACGCCGTTTGTGTCGGGCAAGGACTCGCTAAACAATGAGTTTTCCTGTGAAGACGGAAGACAGATATCCATACCATCGACGCTTCTGGTAAGCGCGATATCGATTGTTGATGATATTAACAAGTGTGTTACGATGGACGCCAAGAGGGCATCTAACCTGCTGTTTATAATAGGCGAGACCAGAAACGAATTAGGCGGCTCACACTATTACAAAATTCATGGTCAACTGGGAGCGAATGTTCCAAAGGTGGACTTAGAAACAGCTCCCAAGATAGCCCAAAGAGTTGCCACTGCAATAGCGGAGGGTCTGGTAGTAAGCTGCCATGACTGCTCCGAAGGCGGCTTGACTGTGGCGCTTGCGGAGATGGCATTTTCCGGCGGACTCGGTATAGAAGCAGACCTGCGTGGCCTGCCGAGAAGTGATGACTGTTCGCGGACAGATGCGCAGCTATTTAGCGAATCAAACTCGCGCTACATTGTGGAAGTGGAGCCGGAAAATTACAACGCCTTTGCAAAACTGATGCTAAACCTGCCCTTTGGACAGATAGGCAAGGTGGTGGAAGAAAAGACACTTAGCATAAAAGCGGAGAGCGGCGAGGTGGTCATCGAGACGGCTTTGGAATCGCTCAAAGAAGCATGGCTAAAGCCGCTTGCATGGTAGAAGCGTTAGCTTATAGAGGTAATAACGAGAAGGAAATAGATGGCACAAGTAAAAGCGATAGTTTTGAGGGCGGCGGGGATAAACTGCGATATGGAGACCGAGCACGCTCTTGAAGCGGCAGGCGCGAGTGCGGAGCGCGTGCATATAAACAGGATGATCGAGGACAAAGGGCTGCTGGATGGGGTGCAGATAATTGTTTTTCCGGGGGGATTCAGCTACGGTGACGATGTAGCCGCGGGCAAGATTCTGGCCAACCAGGTTATACATCATCTTTCGGAGGCGATAAGGAAGTTTATAGATGACGGGAAACTCGTACTTGGGATATGCAACGGCTTTCAGGTCCTCGTTAAGGCGGGGATACTGCCGGGTAACAATTCAAGCAAGCAACATCAGAGTGTTACCATAACGTATAATGACAGCGGCAAATTTGAGGACAGATGGGTGTATCTTGCACCGCAGACGGAGCGGTGCATTTTTATTGAGGCGGCCAGACAGATATATCTGCCGATAGCGCACGGCGAGGGCAAGGTAGTAACCTATGACGAAGAGGTCTTAGAGCAATTGAGAGCGGAAGGGCATGTGGCTTTTAAGTACGTAGACGAAAACGGTGAAGAGGGTGGCTACCCCATTAATCCAAACGGGTCGGTGGATTCGATAGCCGGGCTGACTGATAGTACGGGGAGGGTATTAGGGCTGATGCCGCATCCGGAAAGGCATGTTCGGCATACTCAGCACCCGCACTGGTCCCGCATGGAGGGCAAGAAAGACGGTGATGGAATGGGAATTTTTGCCAATGCGGTCAGGTTCATAAGGGAGAACTTTTAGCGGGCGTCTTGACCTGCAAATCAAGGCTGGTGCTGTACCGCGGCAGTTCCTCACTAAGATCACGCCCGGCAGGACTCGAACCTGCGACCTACGGATTAGAAAGCCGTTACTCAAGTTTGTAAGTGTTTGTGAATAAACGATTAATGACTGTAAAATAAAGACTTATGATGCTGACCGAATCGCGACAGTACCGCAAAAGCGCCAACTTGTTGCAAATTCTGTTGCAGATTCAAGACTCGGATTAACCCTTTCTGATTCAGGCTTGCCTTTTCATGTTATCTGAGCATGGATTGTCCTGACTATTTATTTAGCGAAATTTTCTATAAGGATATCGTTGCAGTGGAAAAAAAACTTGAAATAAAAACATACCCTGACTTACTTACTGAAGAGGAGCTAATCGAGTACTTGCGGATACCAAAAATTAGCAAATCCACGAATTACCATAACGTCATAGAAAATCTTAAACGCATGAGAGATCTACCAAGAATTCATATTTGCGGTAAAGCACTGTAACCTTTAAAGACTGCCTAATCTTGCAACAGTCGTTGCATTTTGCAACTATCTATGCTATATTGTTTATGACAGAAAATGGAAAATAAAGAACAAAACGTCATCCTGGACTCGATAAGTGAAGGTGTTTTCACAGTTGATCTTGATTGGCGGATTACCTCCTTTAATCGGGCGGCAGAAGAGATTACCAGTATCCAGCGCCAAAAAGCTGTCGGCAAACATTGCAGGGGCGTTCTGCAAGCAGATATTTGCGAAACTGACTGTACACTGGCAGAGACAATGCAAACCGGCAAACCCATAATGAATAAAGCCGTGCATATTATCGATGCAGAAGGCAAGAAAAGAGCAATTGCCATATCAACAGCTCTATTAAAAGATGCTAAAGGTAAAGTTATTGGAGGAGTTGAAACATTTCGTGATACCAGTGCGATTGAACAACTTCGCAAGGAAATCGAAGGCCGGTATTCATATGAGGATATTATCAGCCAAAGCCATAAGATGCAGAACCTTTTTGCCATTTTGCCCAATATTGCTGAAAGTAACACAACAATTTTAATTGAAGGTGAAAGCGGAACAGGTAAAGAGCTTTTCGCCAGAGCCATTCATAACATGAGTTTCCGTAAGGATAAACCTTTCGTTGCGGTGAATTGTGGTGCCCTGCCCGATACACTTCTGGAGTCCGAGCTTTTTGGTTATAAAGCAGGTGCATTTACAGATGCCAAGAAGGACAAGCCCGGCCGTTTCGCTTTGGCTGAAGGTGGAACTATTTTTTTAGATGAGATTGGCGATATTTCTGCTTCTGTTCAGGTTAAACTGCTGCGTGTTTTGC
>CAZENQ010000089.1:0-13372 GCA_964513655.1 uncultured Pirellulales bacterium
CTTCCAGGACAGCCCACTTTTTTTCACTCAGGTCTTTTCGCTTCATAAGTATTTAACCTCCATCCTCATGATTTATTATTAGTGATTATTTACTTTGTGGCGGACGGACAGACGGTCCGCTCACTGTTGGAGGGGCTACCTAAGGCACCCCTTGGGGGCAGGCCCTTGGCGGGCAGCCCCCACCCAATTAGGGACGGGGCTGCGCGTTTGTGGCGAAATTTCGCGCAGGTGAGGAAGGGAAAAGGACGGTAAGTATCTGAAAAATAAGGAGTAACAATTTTTAAGAAAATCGGTGTCATCGCTCAAAGCACCTGCACAGATGATTGAAAATTTGTTTTGAGCGGTTCTCTTGGGCATCTGCCGCGTTACGCGCCCGCGTCCGGTCCTCGAAGTACTACAGTACACCTCCGGCCGGCTCCGTGCCCAAGCCTTGCATCTGCGTCAATATTCCGCGCTCAAAAAGGGATTTAGAATAGACGACCCTCGACTAAGACATTCGAGGGCAGGCTGGGGCGGAGCATCGCCAGCACCGGTTTTTTGTGCGAGAGAGTTGTCGTTCAATTTTTCCGTTGTATCAGGAGAGTCTATCGGTACAATGTCACAGAGAAACAGGGTATGGCAGGTCGTAACTCGATTTTTGACCCTGAGCGTCGTGAGTAATGTAGAAGATGGGCGGAATGGCAGATAGGGAAAACACAAAACGAATCACGCTGACCAGTAAGAATGTTGGGATAATATTCATAGCAGCGGTTGTATTCTTTCGGATATTTATATGGGCTGACATCTCTTCAAAGCAAATAGGGAGTTATCCTGCGCAGAGATTAGCAGATGGAACTGTGATAACCTTGAACAGGACTATTTACAAGGTTAATCCGTTGGTTCAGACAGTCATCTACTGGATGCCAGATTTCGATGAACCCCCCCGCAGCCTCGTTAATTGCACCGTCCGTGATAAGAAGAATTGGGTTGGCTCCTATTATGATGGCTTAGGGACTGTGGAGATGCGTAAGGGCAGGATAGTTTCAGATGACCCAAATTTTATTTATGTGGGTCGTTTGCATTGGTGGCTCTTACACTTTGAGATAGTGAAGAAATAGCGCGGTGAATATGTACGGATTTTTAGGCAATGTGAAAGGTAGGTAAAAACATGATTAGAACTATTGCTTTAGTAATGAATATTGCATTGATAGGTTGGATTATTTTCATGATGATTATAGAACCACCAAAACCGGAAACGGAAACATCTGAGTGGGTTATGATGATATTTTTGTCTAGTCTGCCAGTTATAAATATACTAGCGTTATGTTCGACTAAAGGCGATTCATGGTTAGGATTATACTTGAAGCGGAAAAAAGCAGAAGAACGCAAAAGAATTGAGGAATTGGAAGGGAGTGCGAAAAATGAATGAAACAATTGGAAATATAACAACAGCTGAATTGGTTATAATGGTATTGCTTGGGGCTGCGGGAACTATTATTGGTACCTGTATTATTCGACTGGGTCTCTCAGGGTGGCGATTTGGTAGGATAGCAGGAGAAATTGTAGAGAACGTGCCGAAAGAATTTCCTCAGAAAGCTGTTACCCAAGAGTTGAGACGCATGAAGAATGAGAGATTGGTTGATTGGGAGGGCCTTTTACGCCCAAACGCAGAGATTAAACTAATGCGTCATTGAGCAAAAGGCTAACTTGGTAGTTGATTTTGTATGAGGATCTAGGTTAGTGGTATTGTAAAGAGGAATAATATGGCAAAGAAAAAGAAGGCAGCCAAAAAGAAGGTTGGAAGAAAACAGCTTGTGGAAGAGAGGATTGTAAGGGTCGCTCCGAGCGCGGTGAAAGTAAAGGTAGCGAAGCGTAAGAAAAAGAAGGCTGGCAAGAAGCTAAGCGGAAAGTGCTTTGTATTAATGCCTTTTAAAGAGCCGTTTGATACATACTATAAGTTAATCATCGAACCAGCAGTTACGAAGGCGGGGTTGAAACCCCAGCGAGGTGATAGCCTGTTTCTACCGACTCCAATCATGGGGGATATATGGAGTATGATTCAAGATGCAAAGGTGCTGGTCGCGGAGTTTACCGGGAAGAATCCAAATGTATTTTATGAACTGGGTCTTGGGCACGCTATAGGTAAGCCTATCGTTTTGATCTCTGAAACGATGGATGATGTGCCGTTCGACCTTCAGGCACTGCGCGTGATCTTGTACAACAAGGACGATCCAAAGTGGGGTGAGAAGTTGCGGACTGACATAGTCGCAGCACTGAAGGCAACGGTTTCGGAACCGGTGAAGGCTGTGCCGACAATGTTTCGTAAAAAGGTTAAGAGCCAGGCGCCGGCAGATTCGGACCTCTCGGTGCGATTATTGTCGCTTGAGCGGCAGGTGGCATCATTGGAGAAGGAGGGAAGGGGGGAACGTATGCGGAAGGGGCGGTCAATTAGCCCAAGTGAAGCACGGCATATACTGAAGAGATACATGGAAAGGGGGATGTCTCGCGAGTTTATAGTAAGGAGACTTGACGAGGAAGGTGCACCAAGCGCTTGGGTGCAAGAGCAACTTGATCAGGCGGGGTATGGAGGATAGTCAGAAAACGGGTGGGGCGGAATGAAGAAGTGTTACGAGTTGAGCTGGATCCCCTGCTGGTGGGCCAAAGGTGGTGGATTCCCGGGGACAGGCGGGGAAGAGATATTTTTACAACGACAACTCTACCGCGTTAGGCGAGTCGGAGGGCAGCTAAGCCAAAGCACGCTCGCGAGGCCCCAGCCCGCCACCACCAACCGCAGGTTTATGCCATATAGATTTAATTTATGCCACTTTGCCCTTTAAACTACATTTGTGACTGATAAGTACGATTTTAGGCACAAAATCAAGCATCCTGTTTACAATAATCAACATTGGGGATAACTGTTTTTTAATAAGACCGTTATAGCCGCTGGGAAAATGGAAGCAGGAAGGCAATGTTGCTTTTTTGCAACGTGGAGCTTTAACCCTCATAAGGGCTGCGTTCCGATGCATCCGGATAAAGCTTAATGGTGGCATTCGGAGTTGCTTTGAAAGCCTCTGCATAGAGGTAAGTGTTCGCATGGGGCGGGAAATTGGTTTTTGGGGCGTTCAGGTACGAATTTTGCACAATAAGCTCGATAATCGAGCGGCTTCGGAGACTCCGCACGAGGGTGATTGAAAGACAAGTGCGCTCGAGAGGAGCGTGATGTGATGGATGAAGCAAAACTGGAAGACAAACTCAAGGAGTTACTCCAAGAGTTCGGGGGGATGGTCGACCCGCAGTATAGAAAGCTGGCCATGCTTGCCAAACAGGCACAAAAAAGCCATAAGAAGCTACAAAAAAGCGTCGATAATCTGCAGGAATCCCTCGACTACCTGCGGATATGCATCAAGTATCAGCTCTTTGACTTAGAGGCGACTCGGCGGGAAAACGAATACCTGAAGAAACTGCTTGAGGAAAACAACGGCTAAGGGCCAAAGCATAAGATTCACAAGCCATCAAAACCATCCATTTAGCATTTCTCTACATACGCGTGTATACGTAAGTAGTCGGGCAGCAAAATGGGGGTGATTTTGCAATCCTTGCAGGCCCAGTGAAATAAAATCTTCTGTTGTTCTGGCGGGAGGCTGTTTTTTGTGTAAGCGTGTCGGATATATTCGTCCACACAGCAGGGAGGAAAGCCGAACAAGAAACCTTCGAAACGTTGAGTCGGCGGAGATTTATCTATAGGTGTGTCGTCAAAGCGCTTTTCATAGAGTTGAATGTAAGCGGGCGACATGCTGAAAATAGTTTCCGTTACTACTCTGCCGGTCTTGACTGTTCGACGGATTTGTTTCGTAAGCAAACCCAATCGCTGTAACAATCCGAGCCCGTGGTCATCCAAAGGTTTTTCCCATCTGCTTGACGGCTTAACTCCCTCGCACGTCAGCAAAGCCAGGAAAGCAAGTTCGATGTCGATATCTTTTAGCCCTCGAATCGTTGTCTTGACCTCTTGCGAATCAAAGTCCAAGTTATGATTCCCCTTTACCTGCCCTGCCACTCAGTACACGCCTACTCGTTTGGGTCGGTGCATTGCTGCCATTGGTCAGCAAGCCCAGCAAAATCCGCCAGGTCAATTTCGCAGTCCTCGGTCAGGTCGCCAAGAATATATGGTGTCCCAAAATAACTACAGTCTTTGAGCCATCGCTCGGTCAGCTTGCCGAGGTCAGCGAGATTTACCTCGCAATCATCATTCAAATCACCCGCCAAAAACTCAGTCCCAAAGTCACTGCATCGCTGTGGAATCTCAAGAATCTCAACCAAAGATGCAACATCAATTCTGCCGCTGTGATGCACGCTGCCCGCGTAACTGAATGAGCCATGACTCATATAGTGGCAGGTAATCCTATAGACATCGATAGAAAGACCCAGCTGTGGATTTTCAATCCGCCAGAAGCCCATATTCACCTGCTCGCCGCAGATATCGCAGGACTCAAGACCCTTTGTGAAGTAGTTTATTTTATACGGCTCGGTTACTTTCGCCGGATTCGGGTCGTAGACAGGCAAGCCATCGATTATCTCGCGGCATTGTCGGGCAAGTGCGATACCGTCGGGGACCAGATCAAAGTCCTGGTCGGGTTCATTTGCATCATAACCGGCCGCCGCCTCCTCAGTGTCGGTCAAAAGGTCACCGTCACTGTCGCCGGCTATAGAAAGTTGATGTCCATTGGGGTCATAAAGATACCCGGATTCCAGCCCGAGCGCTGCAAATAATTGTCCAACATCATCTACCCTGTTTCCACTGCCATCTATCAAATAGCTAAAAGACCCATGCTCCATATAATGCACTCCCATAAAGGGTAGAAAGTCACCGCAGAAAGGGTCCCCTGGAGGATAATTCAATCCCAATTCGGGATTGACAATATTCACGCCCCCCATATTAAGTACCAGCCCGCAAATATCGCACGATTCCTGACCGAGAGCATAACAATTAATTTTATATATTTCATTTGGTTCTGGATCCTCGTAGGGATACTCCCATTCCGGCAGCTGGTTGATGATGGCCCCACATTGTTTCGCCAGTTCAACGCCATCGGGTGTCTCGTTGCGATTCTGGTCGCCCTTGAATGCATGGTAGCCAATCGCCAACTCTTCGGTGTTGGCAAGCAAGTCCGCGTCCGCATCCTGGCTGACAGACAGTTCATGCAGGTCAGGCGTATACGCAGCAAGAGCTTTATGCAGGCTTACACCCGCCCCCAGCGTAATCGCCGCTGCGGTACCCGCAGCAACAGCACGCCTTTTGAACCGTTTACGCTCTCTGGTCTGTCTGTTATGTGCCCTTATCAATTTCCGCATCTTTTCACCTCCTAAAAAATAGTTCGTGGTAGACGACCCGCGATTCTGAAAGTTATCCCAGCTCATTTAGAACTTGTCAAGAATTTTATGTGCATTTTCGCTCATTTTTTTCAGATTTTCATGCGTTTTTGTATTTTGTTGTCCAATTGCAAGATGCGCGGAGTCAAGCTGCTGTTGCATCAGTTTTCGCTCTTCAACTAATTTGTTCCTCATTTGTCAAGGGGAGGTCTTTTTTGGCATCAAAATAGGGGTTTTACGGCGGTGAGTGAAAAGTCTGCACCGATTTTTGTCGATAAGACCTAAGCTCGGGCAAAGGTAACGTCCGGTAAATGAACAGAAAGTGTGTATCGAGCATATACGTATAGAGACGTGAGGCCCAAACAGCAGGATTTAGATGAATTATGATGGCTTGACAGGACAGTTGGTTGTGGTATAATAGTTATGAGCGAGGGGCAGGTGTGAGCATATTTTTTTCTGTGAGTGGTTCTGGGGTAAAAGATGTTTGAGCGTTTTACAGACCGAGCACGGAAGGTTATGGCACTGGGAAACCAGGAGGCCCAGCGGTTTAACCACGAATATATAGGTACCGAGCATATCCTACTTGGTTTGGTCAAGGAAGGCAGCGGAGTAGGTGCTACGGTTCTAAAGAACCTGGAAGTGGATATAAAGAAGCTTCGGCTTGAAGTGGAGAAGCTTGTCAAGAGCGGCCCTGACATGGTTACAATGGGGAAACTCCCGCAGACGCCGCGAGCCAAGAAGGTTATTGAATATGCGATTGAAGAGGCCAGGGCGCTCAACCACAATTATGTTGGCACAGAACATATTTTGCTGGGTCTTCTGCGCGAGAGTGAGGGGATAGCGGCTCAGGTTCTTATGAATCTGGGCTTGAAGCTTGAGGAGGTGCGTCAGGAGGTTTTGAATCTGCTTGGAGCGGGCGTTGATGGCGGTCCTGTGGGTCTGGGTATGAAGATGGGGCCGGCGGTTGGTCGAAAGCCCAAGAGCAAGACACCTGCGCTGGACAGTTTTGGAAGAGACCTTACCCAGTTGGCGACTGACGGGGAGCTCGACCCAGTAATCGGCAGAAAGACCGAGATTGAGCGATTGGTACAGATACTGTGCAGACGCAGGAAAAACAATCCGGTTCTGTTAGGCGAAGCGGGCGTTGGAAAGACAGCCATTGTAGAGGGTCTGAGCCAGCAGATAGTAAACAAGGAAGTGCCCGAGCTGCTCAAAGGCAAGCGAATCGTTGTGCTCGATTTGGCGATGATGGTAGCGGGCACGAAATACCGGGGACAATTTGAGGAGCGAATAAAGGCGGTCATCAACGAGGTCAGGAGGGCAAAGAACGTAGTGTTGTTTGTCGATGAACTGCACACGCTCGTGGGGGCAGGAGGTGCTGAGGGGGCGATTGATGCATCAAATGTGTTAAAGCCAGCACTGGCGAGGGGGGAAGTGCAGTGTATCGGGGCGACAACTTTAGATGAGTATAGGAAGCATATCGAGAAAGACGGGGCGCTCGAGAGACGGTTCCAGACGATAATTGTGGAGGCACCTTCAAAGGACGAGACTTTGGCGATTCTCAGGGGACTGCAGGACCGCTATGAGGCACACCACAGGGTTCGATTTACGGACGAGGCCCTTTACCAGGCGGTAGAGCTTTCGACGAGATATATAACGGGCAGATGTCTGCCCGACAAGGCGATAGACGTGGTGGATGAATCCGGGGCGAGAGTTCGGCTTAAGAACATGACTCCGCCGCCGGACTTGACGGAAATAGAAGAGAAGATTGAGAAGCTGCAGAGGGAGAAAGATGAGGCGGTCAGAGGCGCTGACTATGAGCGGGCGGCGGCGTTGAGGGACGAGGCCCAACAGCTTTTGGACAGGAAGAATCAACTGCATAAAGAATGGTACGAGGAGAGTAAAGAGGCGACCGGGATGGTGGATGCCGAGATTATCGCGGAGGTCGTCAGCAAGATGACCGGTGTGCCGCTGACCAGACTGGAGAAGAAAGAGACGCAGCGGCTTCTGGAACTCGAAACCGAGCTGCACAAGCGGGTTGTTTCACAGGACGAAGCGTTAACGGCTGTGGCCAAAGCAGTGCGGCGCAGCAGAAGCGGTCTAAAAGACCCGAATCGTCCGATGGGCAGCTTTATATTCTTAGGTCCCAGCGGTGTTGGCAAGACGCTGCTTGCAAGGGCGTTGGCGGAGTTTATGTTCGGCGATGAGAACTCTCTGATACAGATAGACATGAGCGAATTTATGGAGAAGCATAATGTGAGCCGCCTGGTTGGTGCCCCTCCGGGCTATGTGGGGTATGAGGAGGGCGGACAACTGACGGAAAGAATCAGGCGGCGGCCTTACGCTGTGTTGCTATTGGATGAGATAGAAAAGGCGCATCCGGACGTTTATAATATGCTGCTTCAGATCATGGAGGAGGGCCGGTTGACAGACAGCTTCGGTCGAAACGTAGATTTTAAGAATGTTGTTCTTATTATGACCAGCAATATTGGTGCGGAGCTGATTAAGAACCAATCCGGTTTTGGTTTTAGCAAGAAGAGTCCCGAGGCCAACTATGAGAAGATGAAAGAGATGCTTCAGAAGGAGGTTGAGCACCACTTTAGGCCGGAGTTTTTGAACCGGGTTGATGATACGATAGTTTTCCAGTCGTTGACGAGGGAAGATTTGCAGACGATCGTTGACTACGAGCTTGCGAAGGTCTTCAAGCGGCTGACCGAGCACGGCCTGAAGCTGGAGTTGACCGACCAAGCGAAGGAATTTCTTATCGACAAGGGTTACAATCCGGAGTTTGGTGCCAGGCCCTTACGAAGGGCGATTGAGCACTATATAGAGGACCCGATTTCGGAGACGATGCTGCGTGGGGAATTCAAGCACAAGAACCTGATAAAAATTGATATCCAGGATGAAGAGCACCTGAAGTTTGAGGGGTCGAAAGTGGAGGAGCCGAGCGGCGAAGAGGCTGAAGCGGTGACCCAGTCGAAAGAACAGGAAGATTAGACCTGCCTATCGCATATCACTGTAAATCTGGTGTGTTCTGCAGCCAGAAAGGTGGGGTGCAGTTACTTCTGAGTCAGTTCTTTTTCGATTTGGCTTTGCTGTTGTGCCAAGAGCGTCTCGAACTGTTGCTTTTCCATCCACTCTATGGTGCCGTTGAGTCTTAATACGATAAAACCTTTGCCGAAGAGGAGGGAGTGATAGTTTTTTTCGGTGTACGCTAAGATCTCATCCGGAGTGGATTCAAAGTCAATCCATCGGGCCCTGTACTGGAGACTGCCGAGTCGGACGTGTCCTTCCAAGTTCTCCCTGATCCTATCGACATAGGATTCAGGCGGTGCTGAGCCGTGGTCTTTTCGGTATTGCAGGACTATTTTTCCGAGTTGCTGCATTGCCCTGGTTGCCTCGGAGCGGTTAATCCAATCCTTAAAGTTAATCATTGCAACCACCGCTATGGCCGTGGCCACTATTACGGCTGTAAAGTCTATTAGTATGGTTTTTTGCCGTTTGTTCATATATCGTACTTCGTTACAGGTGGTCCGGTTTTCGATTCACGATTTTATTTTTGCCTTGTTGCCTTGAAATATTATTTTTCCTTCAGCGAAGAGTTTTATGGCTTGTGGATACGCGATGCATTCCTGCTCGAAGACTCTGGCGGCGAGGGTATCGGGGTTGTCGTCATCCTTGACTTGGCAGGATCTTTGAACGATTATTGGTCCTTTGTCATATTCGTTAGTGCAGAAGTGAACGGTGCAGCCGCTTACTTTGCACCCTGTGGCGAGGACCGCCTCATGGACGTGATGTCCCCACATGCCTTTGCCACCGAAGCTTGGCAGCAGGGCCGGGTGTATGTTCATCACGCGGTTTTGGTATTGAGGGGGTATGTTCCAGAGGCAGAGCCAGCCGCCCTGCACGACGAGGTCAACGTTTGCGGCGAGGAGCTCTTCTTCAATGCGTTTGCTAAAGTCGTTGATGTCGGGGTGGTCTTTTTTGCGGATTATTTTCACGTCGAGTTCCGCGTTTCTTGCTTTTTCTACGCCGGCGACGGTCGAGCGTGAGCTTATTACGACGGCTACTTGAGCATTTAGCCAACCCTGATTGATATATTCGAGGATGTTCATAAGAGTAGTGCCGCCGCCGCTGATCAATACTCCGAGCCGGATTGGTTGTTTATTGGTCTGGGCCACTGAATTCACTTGAACGTCTTTTCCAAGATTCAGCGCTTTGTTTACGAGACTGTCGGCTTGTTGGTTTTTGTCTCTGGTGACGTGTTGCACTTTCCAGTTTTGGAAGTGGTCGAGCAGGTCGAATGTTTGGCGGAATAGGGGTCTTATTTGCTCACTTTTTACTTTGTACTGGCCGTTGATTTGTTTAACGAGCAGTTCGCTGTCACTGAAAAGCTTAATTTGTCTGGCGCCAATTTGTTTTGCGGCTTCAAGAGCCTTTACGACTGCGGTGTATTCGGCTATGTTGTTGGTGGTTCGGCCGAGAAACATCGCTTTGGCCTGTAGTTGAGTTCCACCGGGTTCGGCTAAGATGAATCCTGCGGCTGCCGGTCCCGGGTTTCCTCTGCTGGCGCCGTCAGTATAAGCGATGATTTGCTCTATTTGTTTTGACAACGTGTCAACTCCTTAAAAGCCATAGAAAAACAAGGCACAAATGTCCCCGTGTTCTGGAGCTTTTTTTCGTTTTTGATTCGGCTAGTTTCTTGAATCCCCAAGCACAAGTATACGCGTGCAAGTTGGGCAGCGGATTATATCATCCTTACTGAGGAGCATATTGACGGACTCGGCGATTACACCCATGAAACAGCCTCCACAGCTATAGGCCTCTGTTTTGCCCTCCTGTTTGTTAACCACTGCCAGCGCTTCACCGTCATAGGTTTCTGCAACGCGTTTGAAAACTTCCAACGGTTCGGCTGGTATAGTCTTTGCTTGTTTGTCCCATTCAGCCTGGATTTCTTTAATTTCAGCCTCATATTTGGTCGCGAGGGTGTCGGTTTCTTTTCGAGTTTTCTCAAGCTTTTGTTTTTGCTCGTCTATTTGTTGCTGGAGGCTTTGGCACTCGGCTTCGTCGGCCTCAATATCTTTCAACAGTTCCAGGATTTGGGTCTCGATTTTGGAATTGTCAGCCTTGGTTGTATTAAGTTGTGTGAGGACCGAGGCATATTCTTTATTTGTTTTTGCGGTGTTGAGGTAAGCTCTTAACTTGGCTATTTCTTCATCTTTGGTCTTGAGTTCCAGTTCCAGGCGGTCGGACTGCACCTTGGTCAGTTGAATCTCTTCCTGTTTGGCTTCCAGGGCGTTTTGGAAGCTTCTGACTTGATTTTCCTGAATGATTACATTTCTTCTACATCTTGCAAGTTTTGCCTTGGCGGCCCGTAGTCGATTTTCAACACTTTGAAGTTTCGTCAACCCATTCAATACAGGTCCCATTTATGCTCCTTCGTGCCGGGTCTGAGTTTTTGAACCATTCATTATGTCGGTTTCTATTTGGGTCCGCAATAAAAATTTCTGTTTTTTCTTTTGTTGTGTTGGATTGTATAATTGCGGTTCTATGAAAGAACTGTTGAGGGAACTGATTGGAGCTGAGACGACCGCTGAGAGGGGTGAATTGGCGGCGGCGGAGATAATTTCGGCCAAGCTTGGCCGGTCGGGGATAGAATGTCGAGTAGATAGCTGGGGCCAAAACAGGGCGAATCTCGTCGCTCGGATAGGGTCGGGCGGGCGCAGAGGCGCCCTTCTGTTCGCCTGTCATCTTGATATTGTCGGGCCCGGTGAGGCGAAGTGGGAACATCCGCCGTTTTCGGCGGCCGAGAGTGGCGGCAGGATTTATGGTCGTGGGTCGGCGGATATGAAGGGAGGAATCGCTGCTGTTGTTACGGCCATCAGACAGATTGTGGAGTCAGGCGTAAAGTTGGCGGGTGATATTATTCTTTTAGGTGCTGCGGGCGAAGAGACTGACAGCTGCGGGGCGAAGAGGTTTGTCAGCAGGGTGCGTGGAGATTTGCCGGATATTACAGGCGTGGTTTTGCCTGAGCCGACCGCTTTTGAAGTTGTTACGGCCCATCGCGGGATGTTGTGGCTTGATGTTAAGACGTTCGGCAGGGCGGCCCACGGCTCGACGCCGGAGCTGGGGGTAAATGCGATAGGTTCGATGAGGGATTTATTGGGCGAATTGGAGAGTTATAAAATCAGGGTGGAGCCACATAAGCTGTTAGGCAAGTGTTCGATGAGCGTCAATACGATTGTCGGGGGCAAAGAGATTAATGTTATTCCGGATAAGTGTGAAATCGGGATAGACATTCGCACACTGCCGGGGCAAAATCAGCAAGCTATTATTGATGATTTCCAAAGAATCTTTGCGAGATTAAAGCAAAAGAACGCCGAATTTCAGGCTTCGGTTTCCATTGTGCGGGAGGTAGGGGCATTGGAAACTGATCCGGATTGTGATTTTGTCAGGGAGTT
The DNA here is from genome assembly GCA_964513655.1 of uncultured Pirellulales bacterium. Classification (GTDB taxonomy): domain Bacteria; phylum Planctomycetota; class Phycisphaerae; order Sedimentisphaerales; family Anaerobacaceae. Next base: position 11,808 of record CAZENQ010000089.1, read on the forward strand.
TTGCTCTGCTATAGGGGCTAAGCAGACGAAGGCAGTGGGATTTACGACGGATGGGCCGCATTTGGTTTCTTTGGGCGCTCCGGTGGTGGTTTTCGGGCCGGGCGAGCCGGAGGTTTGTCATAAGCCGGATGAATATATTAAAATCGCTGACGTAGAAAGAGCGGTTGAGTATTATAAAAACATCATTTTGAGATTCCTGTCCTGATTGTCTTTGGCGTTGTGTTAAGCAGGTGGCTTGTGTCATTAGGGGTTTAGGAATGAGTTGATATGGAGCAATGTGAACCATAAGTATGAGCACGAAACTGATAACATATTACCTTGAAATGAAAAGTCCGAGTAAAGTTCGTTGTTTGCAGATTGTCAATCCGGAAATTGAAGTAAGGCAGGTTGTAACTACCTCGCCGGAACTGAACAGGTTTTTCTACATCACAGTCGGCAAGGACTGGTACTGGACAGAGCGCTTGAGGTGGAGCGAAGAGCAGTGGCTCGAATACGCCAACCGCCCTGAGTTAGAGACCTGGGTCGGCTATGTGTCGGGGCAGCAAGCGGGCTACTTCGAATTAGAGATGCAGCCGGGGGCGAATGTGGAGATCGCCTATTTAGGTCTGCTGCCGGAGTTCATCGGTAAAGGGATAGGCCGGCAGCTATTGACGGCTGCCATTGAACGAGCATGGCAGATGGGTGCGAAACGCGTATGGGTCCACACCAATACACGTGACCACCCCAATGCACTCGGCAACTATCAGGCAAGGGGCTTTCGAATCTTCAAAGAAGAGGAGAAGTACATAGATTTACCTAATAAGAAAGCTGGGGTATAGCGCGGGGAAGGTAAATTGGTCCGTCTGGAAGACGCCGGGGACGGGCAAGCCCGCCACAATGACGGCGGGTAAGATTGGTTTTGTTTTGGCCGGGTTTGCCAGGTTGTTCATTTCGTAATTCCTTGTTAAGCCTAAGTTTATGTTCATTTTTGCCTTTCGAAAATTGGTTTTGTTTTGCATTTTTTGGTTAGCCACAAAGCTTTTTTTTTGCCACAGAGGCAAACTTTAGTTTGCATTGGATCAAGCTGGAGTAGTGCACAGAGGGGCAACTGGGGTGGCCGGGTCTTCGATATTGAGTTTTCAAATGGCGGGCGGACAGAGGGTCCGCTCATTGTTAAAGGGGCTTGCGCGTTTGGTGCGAAAAGACCATCGATGCTCGATGCCCGATACTCGTAACTCGTTGTCAGCAAAACAGTAAAGAATTTAAAAAAAATCGGCGAGAGCGCTCAAAGCACATGCAGATATGATTGAAAATTTGTTTTGAGCGGCCCTCATGGGCATCTGCCGGGTTACGCGCATCTTCAATTTTGGGCGAAAAATGGGGGTGGGTGGTGTTGGAAAAGTGTTTTAAAGTGTGAAAAATTGCAAAAAGTGAATAGAAATTTACAAAAGAGTGTGGAATGGCGCTGGAAGAAGTGTGAAGAATTGGGAGAACTTGTGAATTCTTACAAAAAAATCTGTTTTGAGCGGCCCTCTTGGGCATCTGCTGCGTCCCGCGCCACGCGTCCGGTCCTCGAAGTACTTCAG
>CAZENQ010000090.1:0-13199 GCA_964513655.1 uncultured Pirellulales bacterium
ATATGAGAATTCGACCACAGACAATACTGTTGATGATGTTGGCTGGTTGGGTAAACCGGCATCAACAAGATGAAAAAGAGTATTTGAAAACTGAAAATAAGATACTCCGGGAAAAGTTAGGAAGAAAGCGAATTCTTCTCAATGATGAACAGCGTAAGAAACTGGCGGTGTGGGGGTTTTAGGGGGGAAATTGCAGAGCGGCGGGAAATTAGGGGTTGGGGGCGAGGGGTTAGGGATTAGCAGGAAAATCAAAGATTAAAAATCAAAATGCAAAGATACATTGCAAAAATTAAAACTGGATTCCTGCTCCCTAAGGGATAAACTGCGCTGGGACAGGCGGGGTAAAGGCAGGCAAGAGGAAAAAATGAAAATATACAAAAAATGTTGAAGATGGCCCCCTTAGAGTCCGTGGGACTCTAGGCAAGGGGGGCACGTAAGTGATTTTTTTTTAAAAAAGAAGAAAAAGTTCTTGAAGGGACACTTACGTGGGATATAATTTGCATCGAGTAAGTAGGATATACCGCAAGTCGTATTTGGCGGGAATTTTTAGTTTTGGTTGTTTAATAAGGCGCGGGCTTTTTGTGCTGTGAAAGGAGGTGTGCGTAAAGTTATTGATTTGGAAGGCGCAGAGAAAATGCGATTCGTGTGTGTTATTGTTAAAGTATAAACTGCAAATATGGATTTGTTTTAAGGAGAGAGCGCAATGTCAAGAAAGCTTATGATGTGTGAGAGAGTGTTTGTACTTTTATGTTGTTCGTCATTTCTTGCAGGATGCACATCGATTTGCGCCATTAGAGGTGTGAGTTCCCAGAACTTAAGAAATGCCCAAGCAATAGATAAGAATATTGAGGCTCTAATTTCAGTCAGCGACATGTCAGTAAAGTTCACGGTCAACAGAATATGGGTGCAGGATAATGTGACTTTAATAGATAACTTATTAAACGAACGGCGTAGTTACAAGCAGGCGTCGGACCCAGGCAAAACGTTGAGGACAAAAATAGATGACGAGGCAAAAAGGTTAATTGAGATATTGAATGAAAAACCGGCGGAGACTAAAGAGGGCTTTATACAAAAGGAAAGGCTTAGAGTACCACTTGCGGCGGCCGCTGCGTTTGATGAAGGAGTGACGAGTGAGATTGCATCTGTAGTTGCGGATGAAGTATATAATATATACCGCAGTGATTTGTTAGAAGGGCACGAGAGGCAATTGAAAGCACAAGCAACGTTATCTCAATTTAAAACAATACAGGAGAACAAAGAGGTCAAGGATGACATTTTAGAATCGTATGAATTCCTACGCAGTGTAATACTGGAACAAAAAGGTAACTATGTGGATTTAGCCAGTCAACTGGATTCAGCCGCACAGGGAGGAGCTTCCGCCGCGACAATACTCAGGGGTGTCACGGAGAACCAAACACTGATTGAATCAATAGCAACTGTGGTTCTCAACCGCACCAATAATGAGAAGCGAGCGAAAGCTGCTCGAGAGTTGTTAGAAAGAGTAAAGAAAGAGTAAGAAGCTTTAGACTTCTGATGGAAATGTAGTCACTTTAATTATTAGAAGGAATATCCAATGAGTGAATATGAAAAATTTATTGATGGACTAAGCGAGGAACAAAGGAACAGGATTATAGCATTGTGCTCAACAATATCAATGCAGGCGGAGTTAATTGACCATCTAATAGTTATGCTAAATGTCAAACGTGCAGGAGATGCATTAAGTTACAGGGTTACAGGTGGGCTGACTTTAGAAAAGTTAGCGGTTGCATTAAACAATCCGCCTGTTAGAGGGCCAACGGGGGATGAAGTTAAAGCGGCGATTAAAGAGATGAATGATAATGTTCAGGGCGCGAAGGAGGCTAAAGAAGTTTTGGACACGATTTTAGAATTTGCCATGAAGGTTGCTCCATTAGTACTGGTGTAAAATTAGGTAGCTTTTTTTCAAAAGAAGGGTTTGGGTGAAGGTGTATTAAAGGTTGGCCGCTCCGTGGCAGTGGCAGAAAGATGGGTGAAGCAATGGCAGAACGATCGGAGCGGTAATTGGGGTGAATTACTAGGCGGAGTAGGGTACGGAGGCAAATAATTAGGGGTTGGGGGTTAGGGGGTCGAAAAAAACTGGTTGACGGGATGAGGGGAAAAAATGAGGGATGAGGGGCGAGGGGTGAGGGAGGTGGAAAAAGAAGTTGACGCTCGATAAAGTGTGGATATAATTGGCTTAAAGTTGGCAGTGGGATAGACACCCGGGGCGGTAATCAGCGAGCTGCGGTAGAGATATGTGTTTAATTATTTTTTTCTGAAAGTGAGGGACAAAATGAAAAGCAGAGCGTGGAGCGTGATAATTTGTGTTGTGATAATAGCAAGTGTGGGGGCAGGGAACGCAGCAGGCATATCGGGGGAAAGTGGCACGGCTGAATTGGCAATGAGGTGGCTGGAGGAGGGATTAGACGGTATTGATTCGGTTTCCATCAAGTCCGGGGGATTTCCGTTCCAGATAAGCGGGAGCAAGTTCCTTCTTAACGGTGAAGAGGTTTTTCTGAGTATTATAGGTTACTCACCACTGCAGCCGGAGCAGGATTGGGATGGTAGAATTGACGCTGGTCGAATAAGAGACGATTTGCGTCGGCTGCGTGACTATCAAGGCGGTACGGAACCTGTGGTGCTGCGGGTTTACCCCGGGCCTACGGCGATAGACCCCAACCGTAGGATTCCGAAGTTTTTTTACGATGAGGTACGGAAACTTGGTTTTTGGGTCATCCGGGATATTTATTTCGACCATAGTTTTTGTGATGCCAATTATGTCGAGAATGGACAGGAGATAATCGAGCATGCGATTGCAGAAGTGAACGCAGCTGACGCGTTCGATGTTATATTTTCGTGGGAGATTGGAAACGAGTTTGTGGCGGATGCGGGGAAGTGCATGTGGGCGAGTAATATTAAATCCTTCGTGGAAGATATGTGCGGTTACATAAAGCAGGAAGTTAATGAGGTTGCGGATGGAGGTGTTTCAGATTGGGTGAGCTGGGGTGCGTCAATCCGTCACGATGAACTCTGGACGGAGGATGAGTTGCCAGTGCTGCCGGATTGCTTAGATTACGTGAGCTACAACGTGTACAGCTACGAACCGGCGCGTATACGTGACCATCAAGCAGGTCCGGTTACGGGGACGCCTTACCAGGGATATCTGGCGGCATTGAAGGCGGAGCATCCGAACCAGCCATTAGTGATTACGGAGATGGGTCTGTCAGACAGCGGAATACCTGCCCCAAACAGCGACCATGAGCGATTTCATCCATGGTATCCTGCCTACCGCAAAGGAGGCCTTAGTTCGGAACAGGTTGCAGAGGGGCTGGCGGAGAGGTACTGGGATGCGCGTTTGCTCCGTGATGTGAATGACGCGAATATAGTTATAGCAGGGCTTTCGATATTTGAGTGGAATGACGAATGGTGGAAGGCCGGGAATAAAAACAGCCAATCCAACTATCCGGAGGAACACTTTGGTTTGGGCTATTTTGCGGAGGATGCGAACCTTGGCAGATACCAGTTGCGTTACAAACTGCAGCAGGAAGTGATTCGGGACCTGTACACGCTTAAGTTTGATAATGACGCTAATATCATTGAAAGCGTAGTTGCAGATTCTAATGCTTTGGGGGTTGATGCAAACACATGGGTCCATGCGGTGGTGTCTGATTCAGCGGCGAAGCCGGTGCGCTTGCGGTGGGAGGCGAGCAGGGGATATATCATCGGGGACCCGAACGCAGTCTATGATGCGAACCGATTGGGTGAGCCGAACAGTGTGAAGTTCTATTCTGGTAAGACGTGGTTGGGGCCGGCGAGGATAACGGTGGCGGGTGTTGACGCAAACGGCAACGTGGGGACGGGTACAACGACGATTAATATCGAGACATCAGAGCCAAACGGGATTGAGATACTAACTTTTGGTGACCGAAAGTCTTCGGGGCGAGTTCACAATGTGGATTTAGACAAGTATAAGTTGGCATGTTACCTTCTGGACTGGCGAAATAAGCTGGTTGCGAAGCCTTATTTTGCCATGAAGTCTATATGGATCAACGATGAAGGATACTGGTGGACGCCGGCCTGGAGAGGCCCCGATGATGAGCTCTTTTGTTGGCTGGTTCCGAGGTCATTGGAACTGCCGGATGAAAGAGACGCGGGCTGGGAACCAAACGACTTTATTGCAGAGGCGAATACAGTGGATAGTAATGACTACAACGATGTGGATAACGATCTAGTGCCGGATTATTGGGAGAAACTATATTTCGGTGCTATCGAAGTGAATGACCGATATGATGACCCGGATGGGGATATGGGCAACAATCTGGAAGAATTTCTGACGGGTACAAATCCCGAGGATGCCAACGATGATGATAATGATGGCCTTTGGGACAACTGGGAGCGGCATTTCTTCGGAGATGTAAATTTCTATGATGCGAATCATAATCCTGACGGTGACAAGTTAAACAACCTTGAGGAAGAGGATGCTAATGTTGGGACTCATCCCTGCAGGGTCTCACATGACAAGGACCGGGACGGGTTGCCGGACATGTGGGAGCTGAGATGGTTTAGCGGTCCTGATATGAATGATACGAATAATCCTGACGGAGACTGTTTTACAAATCTTGATGAGTATGAGCTTGGGCTGGACCCTACGAGCAGGATGGGCGACCTGAATGTGGACTGCGACATTAATCTGATTGATTTTGAGCTGTTTGCTTCGCGTTGGAAAGATGTTGGTTGTAATGAGCCGGAGTGGTGTGGCTGGGCCGATGTGGATAGGGATGGGAAGGTTGACTTCCTTGATTTGGACTTGTTATGCGAGAACTGGCTGCGAAGTCTGTGGTAAGCAGTCAGAAGCGGAAGTAGAGTAATAGACGGGATGAGTGAAACTGAGGCAAAACATGAGGGGAAGGAGCGGCGGTTTAGTCAGGAGCAGTACGATATGCTTTTGGATGAGGCCGATGCGAAGGTATCGGTTTTCGACCACGGTCTGCTCTACGGAGACGGGGTTTTCGAGGGTATCCGGGTTTATGGGAATGACAGGGTGTTCCTCTCGTGTGCGCCCCCCGGTGAAACCGGGGGCTAAGTACGAACGCCTTTGAAGGCAGGCGTTTTAGGGTGACCCCAAGGACAGGCCTTGGGGCTAACCAAAAACCCCTGAGACGGCCAGGGGTTAAAGGGTGATTTGTGTTTATGGTCAAGACTTTGGGATATATGGTTACGTGGACGACGTACGGGACGTGGTTGCAGGGGGAGGACAAAGGTTATGTGAAAAATGGAAAGGTTTTGGGCGAGAGCAGGAATTTGCGCAAATCAAACATTGAGCGGTTATCACAAAAGGCGGTGAGACTTGGAGCGCGAGAAAAGAGAGTTGTGAGAGAGGCGATTTTGGAGAAGGCGCGACAAGTTGGGCAGCGTATTTTGGCCATTGCAGTGCATTCGAACCATGTACACATCGTGCTGGATTATGATGAGAGGGGAGTGGAAAGGCTGGTCAGTCGTTATAAGAACGCGGCGTATTTTGCACTTCGAAAGAATGGGTTTGTGGGGAGGTTGTGGACGAGGGGTTACGATAAGCGATACTGTTTTGAAGAGAAGGCATTGCAAGACAGAATTGATTATGTGCAGAGGCATGGTTAAGAAGGGGAGCGAGAAATGAGAAAGAAGCGTAAGAAGAAGGAATTCGTGCGGGCGTGTCCGGAGGTGAAGACGGGATGGGTGGGTGATTTTTTCGAGACGGGTGACATTGTTCACGTTCAGGGTCAGGGTGTGCTATCTCGGCTCATTCGTTGGTTCAGCCGGAGCTGGGGCGAGCGACCGACGTGGGCATCGCACTCCGCCATGGTGCTGCGGTGTGTGGGTGACAGGGTAGAGATTATCGAAGCTATTTACAAGGTGGTGGTGCGGCCCATCAGCGCGTACGGGGGCGGTAAATCGCGGCTTTTAGTCTGCCGGCGGCAGGGGGGGCTGAGTGAGGAAGAGAAACAAAAGATGATTGAGAAGGCGGAGGATTATCGGGGGAGGAGGTACGGGTACTGGAAGCTATTTGCGCATGCGCTGGACAGGGTATTCAATAACAGATATGTTTTCAGGCGTTTGGCGCGGATGGATGATTATCCAATCTGCTCATGGCTGGTGGCTTACGTATATGAGCGGGTATTGGGAGAGCAGTTTGGCGGTCCGCCGAACGCTGCACAGCCGGATGACATTTTGGACCACTGTGTAGAGAAGGAGTGGGAGTTTGTGTGGTCGGATTCGAAAGAGTCGGTGGCGGATTTTTGTGAGGCGTATGGGTTGGCGGGGACGGGGTGAGAGCCGCTAAAGCGGGATTAAGAATTATGAATTAAGAAGTAAAACGAGTTGCGCGTTGCGTGAGGTTAATTTTATGCGGTGGCCAGATCCTTCGACTGCGCGGCGCTGCGCACCGCTTCGCTCAGGATGACAGAAAGGGATTGCGTCGTCGCATCGCTGCTCGCAATGACAAATTATGGATTCGGCGTATTGCGTGGTGAGTCCTGGTTCGTTCTTAGGGCCGGGGCGAACTGAACAGGTCGTCACTTAATCAGTGGTATTTTTGCGGCGAGGTCGAAGTTTATGATAGCGGCGATTTTGTTCTCGCACTGGAAATAGCGCGTGACTTTGATGGGCGGCAGGACCTCCTTGAACCTTGGGACAAAGACGGTCTGCAGGGCAAGGCACTGGGCTTCGATTGACATATAAGAGTCGAGCAATTCAAGTGCGAGCTCATCAGTCATCTTTAGATAGTTTTTGGCGTACTTTTCGATGAGCGTAATCTTCTGGTCGTCTAACTTCTGGAGCTGTTTCTGGTAGTCATCGTAGAGGGGCCAGAACTTCTCGCCCTCAAGAGGGGTCAGTTCCATATTTTCCGCGATGACGAGCTTTTTGTTTGCCTGGATAGCCTTTCGGAGGATTTCCATATTGTCGGCGGGCTTATCAAGGCCGGCAAAGGCCAGCATCGCAAGTGACATAACGGCAGCCAGCACGACGGTAGTGATGAGTCGGTTCCTTTTCATCTGTACACTCCTTAAATAAAGGTTGGTTCCTGTGCGTCTTAAGGAAAAGTGACAAAATATCTTTGAATCAGGGATTATTCTTCGGTTTGTTCTTTTACCTCGCGGGCTTTTTTTCTGAGGTCTTCAGTTTTGCTGTATTGACAACCTGTGCATCTATCCGCGAAATCGTGTCGGAAGGAACCCCTCAAGAAGATGAGGGCGCACTTATCGCATTTTTCAGCACGATGAACAGTTTCCTGACTGCATTCGGTGCAGACCAGGCCGGGGACGGACCTTGTGTTGGGGTCTGTCATCATCGCTATAAACTGGTCAGGTGGAGGCTGGTTGTCCTGCAGATACTGAAAGTATGCGCGCTTGCCGGTCTGATATTCGGCCTGGCAGTCGGGATTGGTGCACTTAACCCAAATCATATCGGCGGGGTTAATGGTCTCTATACCGGCGGGTTTAGAGGATTGCTCCCTATAGTCAGCGTCCTTTTTGTAGGTTATGGTCGCGGCCAAGACCAAGCAGAGCACGATAATTGCGAACATAATGAGCTTTTTGTTCTTATTTGCCATGTCGGAACCTCAAATATAATTAAATAACAATTTGGTCAAGGGAGCAGCATCAAAGAGTCATTATAACTGTATATACGCCGCAAATCAACATTTTTGGCCTCCAGATTGAGTTAGTTTAGCAAACCCATCGTGAAATTGCAAGTATTTTCTTTCAGAGCGTGGATGTCAGTCGATGGCGGTTGGGCGGGTGCGTTCACCGTGTTTTCTGAAGTGGGCGATGGCGTCTTCGCGGGTGGTGAAATCCTGGTCGGTGAACAGGATGTTGGTATCGCCGATACGGATCTGGTCGCCGTCTGTGAGGGTGGTCTCCTGAGTCATTTTTCTGTCGTTGAGGAATGCGCCGTGTTTGCTGTTTAGGTCGAGGGCGACGTATCGGCCGGAGTCGGCGTCGAGGCGGATTTGGAGGTGCTTGCGCGAGACGTATTCATCGAGGACCTGGACGGGGAGGGTCTCCGAGCGGCCGATTACGATGGTGGCCTGAGCGAGGGTGTAATAGTCGTTTTTGCTGCCGGACATTATTATGATAGAGGCCATCGTGCGTATCCGTTAAAAGGTTGTTCTGCGGCCGAATCTGCTGGGCGTATGGTATTTGGGATTAGTGCGTGAGTCAAGGGTGGGTTGGGGATTGTGTTTTGGGGTGTTTTTCGGTATGATGGGGGGTTGTAAAAGGGCTAATCATTTTTTGAGAGGGCATAGAGATGAAGAAGTTAAGTGTGATTGTGATAACGGCGGTTTTGAGTTTGTTGGTGATAACGGTCTTGGCGCAGACAGATGGAGGGCAGGAAGGCGGCACATCAGGTCAGACGTCGGCCGGGGCGCAGGAGAGTACGCAGCAGAAGTATTTAAGGGCGGTGGATAGGAAGAGGGAGAGAACGGACAGGCGATATTACGGGCGGTCCCGCTATCGAACGAAGGATTATGACGAGCGGGTGGTGAGAACAGAGCGATCGGTGAGCGGCAGCATGCAGGACATTGTTAATTACCTGATGCAGAAGGACGAGCAGAATACGAGGCGGATAGAGGCTCTGGAGGCGACGGTGGCGAGCCTGGAAAAGGAGCTGAAGCGGAACAGCGGTATTGAGCGGAAGCACTGGAATAAGGTCGGCGAATTAGAGGACAAGGTGAAGTTGTTGTTGAGGGCGGAGCGTAAGAGGAGGAGGGCGGAGGATGCCGGTGAGGAGTCGGAAGTGGTGGAGGAATTTTAAGAGTGTTGGAGGGGGAGTTTGAGGGAGCCGGGAGTGGAAGGTGGGGAGGTGTGAAAAGAGAAGGTAATCGCAGTTGGTTGAAGTGAGATGGCCGGATTTGTTGAGTCGATAGTGATTGATTTTTGGGGGACAGTGGCGGAGATGTCGCCATATTTATTGTTTGGGTTTTTTGTGGCGGGGATACTATCGGTGCTGGTATCGCAGGAGTTTGTTGAGCGGCATCTTGGCGGCAGGGGGGTGTGGCCATTGGTTAAGGCGTCGCTATTTGGCGTGCCGCTTCCGTTGTGTTCGTGCGGAGTTATACCGGTGACGGTTTCACTGCACAAGCACGGTGCGAGCAAGGGTTCGGCGGTATCGTTTTTGCTGTCGACGCCGCAGACGGGGGTGGACAGTATATTTGTGACGCTGAGTCTGTTGGGGCCGTTGTTTGCGATATTTCGGCCTGTCGCAGCGTTTGTGACTGGGATTGTGGGGGGCGGTCTGGTGAATTTATCTGATGGCAGCGCAGAGGGAAGTGAGGGACCGCGAAAATGTACGGATACTTGCTGCGGGGGTGAAGCGGGCGGCAAGAAGAAGATTGCGAGGGGGTTGAAGTATGGATTTGTGGAGCTGCCTCGCGATATCGGCAAGGCGATGTTGGCGGGCCTGGCGGTTGCGGCGTTGATATCTGTATTAGTGCCGGAGGGGTACTTTGCGGAGAAGTTGGGGACGGGGATATTCGCGATGGTGGTGATGATGTTTTTGGGGATACCGGTTTATGTTTGTGCGACGGCATCTGTTCCGGTGGCGGCGGCGTTGATAATGAAGGGGCTGACGCCGGGGGCGGCGCTGGTGTTTTTGATGACGGGGCCGGCGACGAACGCGGCGTCGTTCGCAACGATATGGAAGAGTTTGGGGAGGGGGACGGCGATTATTTATTTAGGTACGGTGGCGGGATGCGCGCTTTTGGGAGGTATATTGCTTGACTGGATTGCCGGGGGCATTGAGTTTGAGATAGTGAGTCGGTCGGGGTGGATGCTGCCGGGGGCGGTCAAATATGTATCGGCGGTGGCGCTATTGGGGGTATTGGGGTTTGGGATAGTTACCGGGAGAAGGAAAAGGGGGAGGCATAATTAGGGGTTTGGGCTCCGGTGAGATAGAGCCCTAAAGGGAAATACGAAACACGAAATCCTAAACAAATTCGAAATTGAAAATTGAAATGTTCAAAAATGGATTCCCGCGTGCGCGGGAATGACAAGTGACGGGAAGTGACGGTGGAAGGTCGGAAAGCACAATGTAAGAGCGGAGGTCTAAACCTCGGGTAAAACCCGAGGCTAAATATTTTGGATTCGGCCTCGTGTGGGCAGCAATCGAGGGCAAGCGGGGTAAAGCCCCAGTTAGATAGGCGTACGCCATCTCACGGGGTAAAGCGGAAAATTGCTCGGTGTTGGAAATGGGGGTTGCAATTTTTTGGAAAGATAGTAAGATTTCGGGTTCTTATGCAGAAACTGGTGATTGGGTTAGATGTGGGTGGCCTTAGAGTTGCGGCATATGGCCGCAGGACAGGAGACGGTTAGTGGAAAATCATCGCAAGAGCAGGATTAAGAGGCTGCGGAAGATGGGGTTTCGGGCGCGGGCGCGGACGAAGAAAGGACGAAAGATGTTCAGCCGGAAACGGCGGGTGGGGCGGAGCGTCAACTGTGTTTGAGGTGAATGGGGGGGAGTCGAGTTTAATTCGATGCATAACGATGAAGTCAGCGGTCGGGTGGACTGACATGTTATGAGAAATTCGTTTTGTGCTATACCGAATTAAGGAAGTCTAATGCTTTGGCAACACTGTAATGCCATTGCGATACATCAAGCCTAGGTCTATCTCCTCCTTGCACGGACATTAACCAGGCATCATCTCTGTCTCGCAGGTAAAATTTATATTGGAAATATTCTTTTGGTGGTTTATAGGTATTTATGGGCTTACCTTTTTTTAGTGTCTCAAAAAAAACGTCCCAAGGGATGATAAAAATGTCTGATAGGATATTTCTTTTACCGCCACAGATTAGGACAAAAACTCCGCTCTCATTCAGTTTGGATGGATCAACTCCTTGGAAAAACTGCCTTCTTGATAAGTCGTATGTTGCAGACTTTGTAAAATATTCTTTACCGACAAAGTTTATGGTCTCAATCCAGCCGTTACTCAGCCGTGCAATGTTGCATTTTATCCCCTTAGATTTAGCAAGATTATAAAATTTGCTTGCCCAGTGATTATTCATGGCGGCCTCATAGTTATTCACCAATCATGAGATAATAATATACGACACGATTTGGACTGATTTTATGGTGTCATTGTGTCAATAGCAAGCGAATATTTCGTATCGAAGAATGGGTAACTATCCCTATTTTAGGCATTATAGCCAGAGGAGAGGCGTGGTTGGATGTCTTTATTAATGTGGCGAAGCAGCGTGCTGACTATTGATGCGAAACGGGTGTCATATACATAAGTATAGCCGTGGTTTGCGGTAGTTCCAGAAGTTTTTGTAATAGTTTGGGCGGAATGGGAGGATAGAAAGAGCGGGTAGCGTATAGCGTTTAGGGTAGGGGGTTTAGGATTTGGGAGGGTCTGGATTCCCGCGTTCGCGGGAATGACAGGGAGGGGGTAACGTTTAGCGTACAGGGTTTAGGAGGGTCTGGATTCCCGCTCCCCAGGGGATAAATTTCGCGGGAATGACAGGGAGGGGTTGGAATGAAGTTGGCGCGAAGATGCTACGGCGGAGGGTTTAAAAAGTTTTTTTGGCTTGCGTTGAGGGTTGGTTTCGCTGATGATATGGAAGGTTATTGAACAGGCTACGGTGATATAGTGTGAATTGAAGGGCGAGTGAAGATGACGGAAGTTCCGCCGATTTTACTTTCAGCAATTATATGCGAGCGGGTGATATTTGATAAGATATCGGGGATGCCGAGTATTATCAATATTATCCAGAACGTGAATTCTCCGAAGTATCCGGTGCGGTATCCATCGCTTGTTTTCTTCTGTGAGCTGACGAACGGGCACGGCAAAACGAAGACGAAGATAAGACTCGTTGATGACCAGGAGGAGGAAAAGGCCCTGTTTGAGCAGGAGGGGATGGTGGATTTTAAGGACGTCAGGCAGGTGCTTAGTTTAGCGTTGAACTTGCAAGGGATTGGTCTGCCTCATCCGGGGGGGTATCGGTTTCAACTGTTTGCGGAGGAGCATTTGTTGGGTGAGAGGCGGATTACATGTAATAAGGTCAAACTTCGCCCGAGAGGCGGTGGTGAAGGCGGGAGTACAGAGGGGACGGGTGGATGAGTTAAAGTTTGGTTGGCTGGAATGTTTTTGTAAGGTTTTTGGTCTTAAGTTTGTTGAAAGGGGTGATTAAGATGGAATGTGGACGTCGAGAGTTTTTGAAGGCGGTAGGTGCATCGGCGGCTGGTGCGTTTTTTTCGTGTGGTGTGTTGGGAGTGGGCTGTAAAGAGCGGCCGGGTGAGATAGCTGTTGAGGCCTATCCAAAGCGGATATTAGGAAAGACGGACGAGCAGGTTTCAATAATTGCGTTCGGGGGGATAGTTGTCATGGACGCTGAACCTGAGCATGCGGCCAAGGTGGTGGGGGAGGCGGTTACGAGGGGGATAAATTACTTTGATGTTGCGCCGACATACGGCGATGCGGAGTTGAAGTTAGGACCTGCACTGAAGCCGTATCGCGATAAGGTGTTCTTAGCGTGTAAGACGCAGAAGCGGGACAAGGCAGGCGCCGAGAAAGAGCTGCGGGAGTCTTTGAACAGGCTGCAGACCGACCACTTCGATTTGTATCAGCTTCATGCGATAGCGGACGTGGAGAAGGATGTTAAGGCGGCGCTGGGCAAGGGTGGGGCGATGGAGACGATCTTAGCGGCGCGGAGGCAGGGGCTCGTGCGGTATATTGGCTTTTCGGCGCATTCGGCGGAGGCGGCGCTGGCGGCGATGCGGGAGTTTGAGTTTGATACGGCGATGTATCCCGTTAACTTTGCGTGTCACTACAACAGCGGGTTTGAGACGGAGGTATTGGCGGAGGCGAGGGGACAGGGTATGGGGACAATCGCACTTAAGGCGATGGCGAAACAGCGTTGGCAGGGGCCGAAGCGGTATAAGAAATGCTGGTATGAGCCGGTTGATGAGCGGGAGCTTGCGAGGAAGGCATTGAGCTGGACGCTGGCACAGGGCGTATCGGTTGCGATACCGCCGGGGGAGGAGTCGCTGTGGCGGATGGCGGTGGAGCTTGGGCCGGAGTGCGGCGAGCCGACGAGTGTTGAGCTTTCGGAACTGGAGCAGATTGCTGCCGAGTGCAAGGTGATATTCTCATCAGGGCGGGGTTAGTCATTTGCAGGAGATTAGGCAATGGGAAGTGAAGGCGGCAA
>CAZENQ010000091.1:0-12926 GCA_964513655.1 uncultured Pirellulales bacterium
TGAAGTCCGGGTCAACAAACGCCCGTGTAATTTCGCGGGGCCTGTCGCCGCGGAAGTTAAAGAATATTACACCGTCGCCGTCTTTAATAGTGGCCACCGGTTCGCTCTCGTTATTTACTATGCAGGTCGGCTCAATAAATTCGTCTGTTACTTCTTTCTCGTAGCTCTTGGCCACTGCCTCTGCCGCACTGCCTGCTTTAAGGCCTTTGCCTAATACCATACATTCGTAGGCCCTTTGAACGCGCTCCCATCGGCTGTCGCGGTCCATAGCATAGAATCTGCCCATCACCGTCGCAATTTGGCCTACACCTGTTTCCCCGGCCTTCTTTTTAATCTCCGCTATATATCCTGCTCCGCTGTCCGGTGGTGAATCCCGTCCGTCCATAAATGCGTGGATAAAAACATCTTTTATATTGTTCCTTTTTGCAAGCTCAAGCAGACCATACACATGGTCCAGAAGCGAATGCACGCCGATATCGCTGCACAGACCCATGACATGCATTCTGCCGTTGTTCTTTTTTATAAATTCGATTAAATTCAAAAATTCCTTGTTCTCGAAGAAAGAACCATCGCGAATGGCCCTGCTGAGTCTTACCGATTCTTGCGGTACGATTCTGCCCGCCCCGATATTTTGGTGTCCTACCTCACTGTTTCCCATCGTTCCTTCCGGCAGGCCTACATCTTCACCGCTCGTGTGGATAAGGCAGTTGGGATACTCGGCCATTAGCATATCGTCCACAGGGGTGTTGCCGCACTTGATGGCATTATATTTGTCCTCGGCGGGATTTGGGTTATAACCCCACCCGTCACGGATGATTAGCGCGAATGGCTTGTTTTCCAAGACTGTTTTTCCCATAAAGGCCAGACCCTTCAAACAAAACAACAGAGACGTGATACGCCTCGTCCATATCTTCGAACAATTACCGGATAAACAGGTATGTTATAAACCCCTGCCAAATATGTCAAACATTTAGAAAAAACGCCAAAAAACAAAACTATCTGTACCGCTAAAAGTTTTTGACAGCTATAGTCGCTGTGGTATAATAACCTGCCAATTGAAAGTTATTTATATATGTCTTGACATGATGACCACAATGTTATCCTGTGCCCGAAAGGAAAACATACATGTCCAATAGCGCAGACGCTCGCTTTTTAATCAAGTCCCTCTGCATATGCATAAACGCTCTTATGCTGTTGCTTTCTGCCGGTTGTAGCCGCGAGAACGAGGCCGTCGATTTATATGTCGACGCTGTGATGCTAAGAGAGCTTGACGAAAGTGAAATGGCCGTCGAAAAGCTCAACGAAGCAGTACAGTTAAACAAACATTTCTCACTGGCGTATTCCCTGCTCGGTGAGATTTACCGGGAAATAAAGGATTACGAAAAAAGTGCCGCCTCCTATGAAAATGCCGCAAGGTTAAACCCTTGGTCTTTTACCGACTATTTCAATCTCGGCCGGGTTTACCAGATTATGGAAAAATTCGCACACGCCGTACAGGCTTATGTCAAAGCCTGCGAGCTCAGGCCGGACCACCTCGAAGCCCATATCAATGCCGCCAAAAGCTACTATCAAATCGAGGACTACAAAAGCGCCTTGGCCTATAGTGAGCGGGCCGAACAAATCGACCCCAACATAGGAGAAGTCCAGAAGTTGATTGGTGATATTTATGAATCCCAAAAAGACTACCAGCAGGCTGTTCGCTTCTATAAACGAGCGATGGAAATAGATAGTAACGACCCTGACATTATGCTTTCTCTCGCCGTTGCATATCTAAGAACCAACCGCAACGACCCCGCAAAAGAGCTGCTGACCTCAGTGCTGCAAAGCCAGCCCGACAGCGGTACTGCCCATCAACATCTTGGATATTGTTATCTGCGCCTTGAGCAGGTGGACAAATCAATTGAAAGCTATGGCCGCGCCCTTGAGATAGATGATAAAAACTGGGAGGCCCGCAGAGGTCTGGGGGTCGCTTACATGTTAAAGGCCCTTAGCGATGAAGACCAGGTGCTAAAGGCCAAAGCCGTTGAGCAATGGCACTTGTCTTTGGATATCAAGCCCGACCAGCCGCGCCGTGAAAGGCTGCTCAGACTCATACGCAAGTACTCTGAGCAAAGTAAGTAGCGGATAGCTATACCGGATACGCTTAACCCCATTATGATACAGTCAAGGACAAAAGAAAACAGCCCCGACTCAGGTTCAACCATCGTATCCCGTTACGCTTCACACCTCAGACTTCACGTATTACGTGCCGAACTGCCAAGTTTGACGGCACACCTTATTTTCTGGCCTTTGGTGGCCGGTGGCCTGGCGCTGGATTTGTGGAGTAAAGCAGCGGTATTCGATTGGTTACACCGGCAGGGCCGTGCCAGCTTCCCGGTTATAGATGGCTTTCTGCGATTGGTAATGGCGTTAAACGATGGCGCCGCTTTTGGACTTTTCCGCGGAAAGCCTCACTGGCTGGCGGCCGTTTCCGTTGTCGCCCTGATAATGGTCTTGGCCGTTTTCCTTTTCGGCTCAGTTAAGCACAAATTGATGCATGTTGCTCTTGGGCTGTTTACTGCCGGTGTTTTGGGCAATCTCTACGACAGAATATTTAACGATGGCCTGGTCCGAGATTTCATCGACATCGTCTACTGGCCCGGCCGACATTGGCCCGCCTTTAATGTCGCCGACAGTATGCTTTGTATTGCCGTCGCCCTGCTCATTATCTCAATGCTTATTACCCAGAAGTCTCCTTAAAAACGTGTTCGGAGACATAAATGGGAGCCTTCGATGCTGTCCCCAGCGCAATCGCATCCGACGGACGCGAGTCTACTTCAATCGTTCGCCCGTCTGTATTGAGCGTTATTTTTGCGTAAAAAGTATGGTTGCGCAGGTCATTTATGACTATCTTCTCGACTTTCGCGCCAAGGTTTTCGATTACGCTGTCTAACAAATCATGCGTCATTGGGCGGAGCGGCTTGATACCTTTTAACAGCCGGTCTATCGCAAAAATTTCAACTATCCCGATAACAATCGGAAAGCTCCGCTTGCCCTTCCGTTCTTTTAAGACAATTATCTGTTGGTCGGATGTTTCGTTAATAATTATGCGCGACAATTCTACTTCTACGTCCATTTTCAAGACCGCCTTTGTTAATTCATCTGTCTAATTCAGAGATGTGCCTTTCTATCGTTTCTGACTGTTCCACAAGCTGCGCCAGCTTCTCCTTGGCTTGGGCTACCACTTGTGGTTTAGCCTTGGCAACGAAATTTTCATTCCCGAGCTTCGCCGCCACCGCCTTTTTCGCCTTTTCTACTTCCTGCCTTTGCTTCTCTAAACGGCTTCGCTCCGCTGCGGGGTCAATCATATCGTGAACGTAAACTTCCGTCGCGTCCCCTAATACCGCTACCGCCGCGTTCGCTGGCTTTACGATTGCTGTCCCTGCACTAAACCCTTTTACACCGGCCAACTGCTCGATAAGTCCGCCGTTTTCGTTTAGAATCTCGACCATCCCCTCCGATGCCTTAGCGGAAACCTCTATAACCTCCTTTGGTGCCTTGTTATATTGGCTTCTGATATCTCTGATGGTCCGGATTGCGTCTTGGATAATTGAAATTTCTCTTTCAGCCTCTTCGTCCGCCAGCGAATCCAGCTTCTTCGGCCATTTCGCCGCTACCAGTGCCTCCGCTTCTTCCGCCGCCGCAACGCCTCCAAGTCCTCTGACCGGTGCAATCTCGTTTAGCTTCTGGAATATCCCTTCTGTGATAAACGGTACAAAAGGATGCAGCAGACGCAGCGTCTGGTCCAGCACAAATGCCAAAACATTCTGCGCGGTCGCCTTCTGCTCCTCGTCCTGCATCCTCGCTTTCACCCACTCAAGATACCAGTCGCAGAAATCATTCCAGAAAAATCTGTACAGCTGCGATAACGGCTCACTGTACTTGAACTCATCTAGAGACCGTTCTGTCTCAGAAATTGTCTTCGCCAGCCGTGAAAGAATCCATCGGTCGGTGATTGTCATTTTATCTTTATCAAACTTGTTAACCTCGATACCTTCAAGATTCATCAACGCAAAACGCGAGGCGTTCCACAGCTTATTGCAGAAATTCCGCCCTATATCGAACTTCGGTGATGTATTTTCCACCCGCCCGTCCGGCAGCTTCATCTTCTCCACCGGCATCCGAATGTCCTGCGTGTCCGTCGTCATACTCGCCAACGTAAACCGCATCGCGTCGGCGCCGTGACTGTTAATCGCCACCAGCGGGTCAATCCCGTTGCCGAGGCTCTTCGACATCTTCCGCCCCTCCCCGTCCTGTATCATCGCGTGAATATATACATCACTAAATGGAATGTCCCCGACGCAGTATTGCCCCATTATCAACATACGCGAAACCCATAAGGTTATAATTTCGCGTGCGGTACAAAGAACATTGCCCGGATAGAATGTTTTCAGCTCCGCCGTCTCATCCGGCCAGCCCATCGTACTAAACGGCCACAACGCCGAGCTAAACCACGTATCCAAAACATCCTCATCCCGTTCGATTTCTAGAACGAGATGAAATAGTTGAAATGCTTCTTTTTGTAATTGGTTTATTTTAGAATCTGATGTAAGGTCAACACGGTTGTCATCTTTTGATTGGTCACTTTTAAGTTTCCAGCTTTCGATAAATTCATTCAATGATTGGAGTGCTTCGTTCCCTTTTTCTGTTGATACACATAAATAAAAACAATCCTTATCTTGTGGTTGGATTATCGCAGTTTCGCATTCTGGATCCGCTTTTTTAATAAAGGTATTTATAGCATTTTTGAATTCGTTGATATGCTTTGTGAGCTCTTCTTTATAGTTTGTACCATCAGTTGACGCCCAATCGAAATCGGTTTTTACTCTCCACACGGGTATTCGATGTCCCCACCAGAGCTGCCTGCTTATTGGCCAGTCCCGCAGGTTTTCTAACCAGCTCTGATAGGTCTTGCCGTACCGTTCCGGTATAAACCTCAGCCGACCGTCTAACAGCGGCTTCAGAGCCAGCCCCGCCAACGAATTCACCGGCACATCCGTCCCCTCTATCAGCCCCTCCCCGAACTTCTCCGCCAAATGTTCAATAGGCTCCTTGACCGCTATATACCACTGGTCCGAAAGATACGGCTCAATCGGTACATGACTCCGATAGCTGTGCCCGACCTCATGGGCATAAGGCCGGACATCCTCTAAGAGCTTTTCCTGCCGGAACCATTCCACCACCGCCTCCCTCGCCTCGAACCGGTCCATCCCAATCAGATTTTCCACATCCGGGTTCTTAATCTCCTCCCAGTCCGTCCACCCGTATTTATCACTGATTGACCCGTCCGGCCCCATCACATTGACAATTGCCAGATTATGCCTCTGCCCTATCTCCCAGTCATCCGGGTCATGCGCTGGCGTCACCTTCAAAAAGCCCGTCGAGTACTTCGCCTTCTCATCCTCACTGTCGGCGTCGGGCAGCACAACGTGCTCATCCGCAATTATAGGTATTATCCGCCCCACGATTGGCAGCCGCACCTCTTTACCAAGCAGTTCCTTCGCCCGCTTGTCCGCCGGATTCATCGCAACCGCCGTATCACCCAACATTGTCTCCGGCCGCGTCGTTGCCACAGTAACATGCTCGACCCGCTCACCCCCAATCTCAACCGCCTCGACAAGCGGATACCGCAGGTACCAGAAATGCCCCTCAACCGTCTCGTGCTCCACCTCGTCGTCTGCCAGTACCGTCTGCGTCGCCGGGTCCCAGTTGACCAGTCTTTTGCCCCGATATATCAGCCCGTCCTTGAACAGCTTAAAGAACGTAGCTCGGACCGCCCTCGCGCAAACCGGGTCCATCGTAAACCGCGTCCGCTCCCAGTCACACGAGCAGCCCATCGCCTTCAACTGCTCGATGATTTTCGCCTCGTATTCGTCCTTCCAGGCCTGCACCCGCCCCACAAATTCCTCCCGCTCGAAGTCCGTCCGCCGCTTGCCCTCCTCCGACAGGATTCGCTTCTCCACAACCGTCTGCGTCGCGATGCCTGCGTGGTCCGTCCCCGGCATCCACAGCGTATTGTAATCCTGCATCCGCCGGTACCGAATCAACACATCCTGCAGCGTATTATTCAGCGCATGGCCCAGGTGCAGTGGGGCGGTAACGTTCGGTGGCGGTATCACAATCGCGTACGGCTTCCGCCCTTTCTTCGCGTCCGGCGCCTCCGGGTGAAAATACGGCCGCGAATTCCATATCTCATCCGCTAACGCTTCCGTCGCCGTCGGCTCATATACCTTGGAAAGCTGTTCCGCCATAAATTACCCGATTAAATGCCCATAAAAAATTCCGGTAGCTTTTCATGCCGCCGAAACCATATCTTAATAAAAACCCCCAAAAATGTAAACCCCAAACACCCACTACGCGCCCGCTTGCCCCATTGCGTAGAGTCCATGTGACTCTAATAGGGGTCTATCTAACTGGGGCCAATATCACCTGCAACCCCAATTTTACTTCAACGGCCAGTCATACGGGCACCAGTAAAGCCATTCCTGAACGAACAGCCCCAGGTCAACCCCGTCAACATCGCCCAGCTCATCCAGGTCCGCTCCCCCGCACCAGTCATTGCCGGCATCGCACC
This sequence comes from uncultured Pirellulales bacterium, assembly GCA_964513655.1. Classification (GTDB taxonomy): domain Bacteria; phylum Planctomycetota; class Phycisphaerae; order Sedimentisphaerales; family Anaerobacaceae. The sequence goes on from CAZENQ010000091.1 coordinate 6,614, forward strand.
CGCTGGAAAGCCAGTATTCCGCGAACCTCGCGTAGTGATGAAACTCAACAGTACAAAGTGGCCCGCCCGGCCAGAAACCGCCAAGCACCTCATATTCTCCTCCCGCCGAATGGCCGCCTTCCGCCTGGCCGATTTCTGGTTCACAAAACAGAAAACAACTTGATTGCTGACTCTCCAATTGGTAGAATAAACATATTCGCCAATGGAAAGGATGCCCATGTATTGTTCTTGAAGGAGGAGGCCCGAAAATGAAAAAACACATTTTCTTTGTATTAGCCGCCGCATTTTTCGTAATGCCACCAATACCCTTACTCGCTGGTACTTACTACGTCTCAACCACTGGCAGCGATGCCAACGATGGAAGCCTGTCGTCACCCTGGCTTACTATCCAGCACGCCACCGACAGCGTCGGCCCCGGCGACACTATCTACGTAATGGGCGGCGTCTATAACGAACTCGTAAACTTTAATAATTCCGGCTCAGCCGCCGGAGGATACATCACCCTCCAAAACTACGATGGCGGAACTCCCGTCATCGACGGCAATGGCCTCGGCGGCTCCGACCCCGGCCTGATAAAAATCGAGGATAAGCACCACATAATTGTCTCCGGCCTGGAACTACGAAACCTCACAACAACAAACAAAAGCACCACCCCCGCCGGAATCTGGCTCCTTGGAACTTCGCACCACATCGAGCTGCACAACAACCTCGTCCACCACATCGAAAACACCGCAACCGGCGGAAACGCTCACGGCATAGCAACCTACGGCTACAGCTCCGCCTCTTCAATCAACAACCTCGTCATCAAAGGCAACGAAGTCAGAAACTGTATCTTGGGATGGAGCGAATCTATGGTCCTCAACGGCAACGTCGAAAACTTCATCGTCGAAAACAACATCGTCCATGACAACGACAATATCGGAATCGACTTCATCGGCCACGAAGGAACATGCAGCGACCCCTGTCTCGACCAGACAAGAGACGGAATCTGCGTAGGCAATACCGTCTACAACATCGACTCCTTGCCGAACCCTGCCTATGGTGGTGAACGTTGCGCGGATGGCATTTATGTTGACGGCGGAAAAAGAATCACCATTGAGAAAAACATCGTTCACCATTGCAACATCGGCGTCGAAATCGCAAGCGAGCACAAGGACAAAGGCACCAGCAACGTCATCGTCAGAAACAACATCATCCGCGACAGCCATTCCGGCGGCATCTTCATCGGCGGATACGCCAGCAACAAAGGATGGGCCAGAGATTGCAACATCGTAAATAACACCCTCTACAACAACGACACCGATGATTGTGGCTGGGGCGGCGAAATCGTCATGCAGTACCACTGTTCCGACAACATCTTTAAAAACAATATCTTCTCCGCAGGCCCCGCCAGATTCTTTATCCGCAACGAAAACACCTCCTGCTCAAACAATACTTTCAACTACAACCTCTACTACGGCTCCGGCGCGCAGTGGAACTGGAACAATACAACCTACTCAAGCTTCAGTGCCTACAAAACCGCCTCCGGCCACGACGCTAACTCCATCACTCCCGACCCCAAATTCGTCGACGCACCCAACCAGGACTTTCACATCCGTTTCGACTCGCCCTGCATAGACGCCGCCGATCCATCGCTCGACTACACCTCCCAGACGGATATCGACGCTGAGCCCCGAGAAATGTCCGGCCGAACCGATATAGGCGCCGATGAGCTCAGCCAAAAGCAGGCCGACTTCAACAGAAATGGCCTGATTAATATGGACGACTACGCCATTTTCTCAAACTCTTGGCGCAGCGAAACCGGCCAAGCCAACTGGTACGTCCTCTGCGACCTCTTTGAAGACGGCCTAATTGATTCTGAAGACCTCCGGGAATTTGTCGCCGACTGGCTCTGGCTGGCTGCCTGGTACTGACTCGGCGCAAAATCCAGCACTCTAACCTAAAAAATCTCCGCTCATAAAAACAAACAGGGCCTATACCAAACCAACTTGGCATAGGCCCCGAATTCGTATGCACTGTCAGTCAGCCCATCGTCTTCATCTTACGAGGTGCTAACCCATTTCCTACGCGCAGCTTAACGCCGCACGGCCTCAACTGCGGCTACGGCCACAATATCTCCACAAGCCAGTCATCCGCCAGCACACCGTAGTCCTTCAGATTAACGTCGCCGTCCAGATAAAGGTCAACCTCCGGCCTCGGCAGAGGTATAGGCAAATCATCCATCTGACCAGCCACGTAACGGACCTCACCGTAAGAAAGGGTCTTGTTGTAAAGCCGGACATCGCTCAGGTACCCGTCATACCTCCTGGTGCCGGAGTCATTGGCATCCGAGGCGAGCTTAAACGAACTAATGTCGCTTCCCTTGACCGGTGAGGTCAGGGTGTCCTCGCCTTCGTCCGCGAACAATACGCCGTTAAGATATATCCTCATCTCGCCGGTACTGGCTTTTTTCGTATACGCATAGTGGTTCCACTGGCCCTGGTAATCCGAGGGACTGGCCAACCCGGTAACGCTGTCCGCGCCATCTTCGCCGCCAAGACCCGCATCGAAATACACCTCACAGCCCGTCGCAGATGGCTGCCACAATTCGCACTTTACTGTCAAATCGTACGGGTCACACGCATCGCGAGCCTGCAGCATCACGTGGGCTACCTCCGCCGGCGTCATCGTGCCATACTGCCACAAGGTAATCGTCAGCTCATCGTTGACATCCGTAAACGCCGCGCCCGGTATATCCACATAGCTCACCCCATCAAAATCAGGAACATTGCCGTGGCATGGATCGTCCACCCAGTCCGGGGGGCCACCGAACGGCCCGTCATAGGTACCGTTATTAGTGCCGGCGCTGTCATACGCGATGGTAGCACCCGTACCTTCATCAAGCTTCCACCAGCCCACAGGCGCCGCCGGTGCTGTCGCCACAATATTGTAATCACTCAAAAGCCAGTCAGTCGTCACCGCGTTCACATCCATATAGTCAACCGTACAATCACCCGTGGTATCGCCATCAGGTCCATACGCATCAACACACCTTACAGGATGCACCCGGATGTCATCGAAATACACCGTACCTGTACCACCATCCTGCCCTGACCCGGTGCCTGCTCTGACACCAAAGCCGATGTAGACCTTCGTGATATTATTGTTGTCCACGGCACTGAGACATGGGTCTTGCAGGTCAATATTCCACTCCTGCCACTGTTCCTTCTTGATGTCGTTCATATCGCCGGCGTATTTCACCATACCTTCGTTGGTGTCATCACTCAGAACCACCCACATCCGGTCTTTAACAGGGTCAGCAGCATTACCCGCCTGGCCATAGAAGTACAGCACCAGTGCCCGGGCATCACTGGCAGCCCAGTTCGACCCAAGCTCCAAATCAGCAGTATTCGCCCATGCCTCAGAGTATCTGTTTTTGGTCCCGCCTCCACCAACATCATTGTCGTAGTTATACTCCATCGAGTTACCATCGCGGACCAAATTTGCGTCGAGTGCGCCTTTCGCAACGTAAACATCTGCGCGGTAGCCGCCAGTAGACCAATCATGCCATACAGCCTTTAGGTCTGGATGGTCGGGGTATGAGTCAAAATCGTCCACTCTGACGGAGTCGCCTACCGTAAAGTTCCAGACCGGCCCCGGCCACACGTATGGCGCGCACGCGTCATTCACCTCGTCGATTCGCCAATAGTAAGTCGCGCCGAACTCAAGATGACTGGTAATATCGTAGGTCGTCCCCGGCTGGTTCGGGCTCACGGGAGTCGCGCTTTCATTTACGTCACTTATGCTGCTGCCGAAGTACACACTGTGCGTGTCTGCATAGATCCCTTCATTCCAGCTCAATGTCAGCAGCCAGTTGATATCTGTTGACCCGGGAAGCGGCCTCGGCCTCCACGGAAGTGTAACGTCAGGCGACGGGTCATATGTTAGGATAGTAATGTCGTTCACATCGTCATATACCACCGAAACATTCCGCGGGTCGCCGCTGCCCCTGCCCGTAATCCAGCCGCTCTCCACATACCCCGTGACAACAACACTCGCATCGCCTTCTATTATCAGCGTACCCTCGTTGATATCTATGGTGCTTGGCGCCTGCATAAAGATACTGCCGCAGATAATAGTACCCGCTTGGAGGTCTATGTGACCTTCACCCGTGCCGCTGTCCTTAAACCAGGCACTCGTACCCGGCAGAGCCAGCTGCCCCCCATTGGTATCAATTATGCCGCCGCCCGTATCGCAGGGGTCGGTCATATTGAGGTAGCCAATGCCTTTGTCCCCAACGAACAGGTCCGCGCCATAAACATCAATCAATCCGCCGCTCATATTAAGCGTCCCGCTGCAAGGTATACTCTCACATAGGCCTAACATAAATGCATCCCATCCGTCGTCTATGCGTAAGTATCCGCCGGTCATAGTCAGGTAGGCATCCCCCGGTTCCCAGGCACCTACTATTACGGCGAGAACAAAACTACCGGTATTCGGGTCCCCTTCAATCACGCCATCATCGATAATCGGGCTGTTTCCCAGACCAAACCCTGATTCCACGTGGACAATGTCACCGTCGTCAGTGCACGGGTCCGTAGAGGAAGGATACCCACAGGGGTCCCAGTTCTCTGGACTGCTCCAGAGGTGGTCGCACGGGTCGCCATCATCCCAATAAATTTCGTCATAAGCTGCCGCGCTGCCGACCAGACCAAACACAAAAAAAATCGAAATTAAAATATGCGTTCTTTTAGACATGATACTCCTCCTAAAAAAATTAAAATGTTAACATGTTTTTTGGCCCTCACAAGCCAAAACAAGAGACTTCTTCCATTCTGATTTATAACAGTTGACGGAGTTTATGTCAAGAGAAAATTTCCGCGATTGTATGCCTTTTGGCCTCGCTGTTCAAAACACTTAAGTTACTCTTATATAAGCACTTACAAATCCCCCCCCTCAATTGCCGGATTTATCCAAACTTTTTCGTCCCGCCCTCTGATATTCCTTGCGAAAAAACCGCATTTACGCTATAATGCCTCACCAGAAAGCAGCAAAAAAAATGAAAATCAACGGAACACTACACCGCTGATCCGCATCTTGGTATTGGTAACGAACATAATAACCAAAACACGGATAGCCCGATGGAACAAAAAACCTCCATTGCGAGCAGAAAAGCAGGCTTCACATTAGTCGAGCTCCTTGTCGTAATAGCCATCATTGCCCTGCTAATGTCCGTACTTATGCCCGCCCTCGCGCGCGTAAGAAACCAGGCAAAGGACGTCCTCTGTCAGTCCAACCTCAAGCAGTGGGCCCTCATCTTTTCTATGTACACCGAAGATTTCGAAGGCTATTTCTGCGAGGGCCACAAGCCCGGCTACCTCTGCCTCTGGCCCGATTCTGTCCGCTCCTACTACAAAGACGAAAAAATCCGATGCTGCCCCACAGCCACTAAAACTTGGACCGATGGCGCAAGAGGAACGTTCGCTGCATGGGGAAGAATCGATTACAGCGGAGGCTGGCTCGATTGGGACGGAACCTCAGAAGGAGACTATGGCAGCTACGGAATAAACGAGTGGCTCTATAACCCTCCCGAGGATATCGAAATCCTCTGGGACTCTCCCACCGAATTTAACTGGCGGACCATCAATGTCAGAGACGCATCGAAGATACCGATGTTCCTTGACTGCTGGTGGCTCGGCGGCGGACCAACCCACAAAGACGAACCACCGGTATACGACGGACAGATAATAGAAGAAAATTTTAATGACATGAGGCGATTCTGCCTCAACCGGCACAACAAGACAATAAACGGCGCCTTCCTCGATTTGAGTGTCAGAAAGATTCCTCTTAAGTGCCTGTGGAAATTTAAGTGGTCGCGGGACTACGACCTCGGCTTCCCGCTTCCACAGTCCTGGAACGCGCCCGGCCATTGGATGAACGCCATGAAGCAAGACTGCCAGTAACACCCCCCAACATTACCTCAACGCGCACGCTGCCCGTAACCCGGCAGATGCCCAAGAGGACCACTCAAAACTCCGCTCAAAATCTCGCGCAAATCGACAACGAATTTGACAAAACGCGCAGTTTTCCTCCAAGATATACACTAGTTTAAATAGTGTATATTGCGCCCTGGCCCCCGCCCCGCCAGTCCTTTGCCCCTTCAAACCCCCCATTTTAACGATAAATTTTTCCTAAATTTTCACACTTTGAAACACTTTGTCGAACGTTTCCTTACCTTTACCTTACAAAACCCCATTTCTGGCCCAATAACCAACCTCGCCCCCTTTTTTCTACCCAAAAACCGCCATTCATTTTACGCCTCCTCTCCAACCTA
>CAZENQ010000092.1:0-12752 GCA_964513655.1 uncultured Pirellulales bacterium
CAACAAGCCGCATTTCGTGGAGTATCTGCTTGCCTTCGAGCCGGTAAAGACCACCGCCATACGTATGACAGGAGATGCCGGGGGCAGCAAGCACTGGTACAGCAAGCCCGCATTTTTTACTTCTATCAGCGAACTAAGTGTACACGGGCAGTTGCCTGACCATAAAAACTTGTGGGACTAAGAAGACTGTTAGGAATCATCGTAGAATTTCCAAATCAGGAAAAAAACTTAAGCTCGGACACAAACGAAGGATGAGAAAAAACGGCAGGATATACAACAGTGCCTTAAACGGCTTGATGATATTAGCGACGTTGTTAATTGCTGATTGTACGGGCAAGAATAACTCAAGGATTTCGGTAGAAGAATATCAAGACAAGGTCCATGCTTCATGGCTGGGACAGGTCATTGGTACCAGTTACGGCTATCCGCACCATACATTTTATATAGACCAGCCGGCTCCGGAGACATTTCCATACGGATTTGACCCCGAGGCCACCGCGCAAATCAAGGCAATCGGCGGCGCGTACTCCAACAATGACACGGACATCGAATACATGTATCTGCTCGGTATGGAAGAATATGGTCCGGAACCAACCTACACACAGCTTGCCGAATTATGGAAGTACCATGTCAGGGAAAAGATCTGGCTGGCAAACAGGGCGGCTCTTGGGGCGATGCATTATGGCTTTACGCCGCCGGTGACCGGCATGAAGGATTCTAATCCGCACTGGTTTCAGATCGACCCGCAATTGATTAATGAGATTTGGGCGGTAACAGCCCCGGGTATGGTTCGCTATGCGGCCGAAAAGTCTGCCTGGACAACTCGAATCACAAATGATAACTGGGGCATCGAGCCAACGATACATTACGGCGCGATGTATGCCGCGGCCTTCTTCGAATCGGACATTAGTCAGCTAATTGATATTGGCACAGCACAACTGCCCGAGAACAGCCGATTTGCGCAAACTATTGCCCAAATGAAGGTACTGTACAGAAAATACCCCAATGACTGGAAGCAGGCTCGAAAAGAGATGGCCCAAATGTATTATCATAATGAACCGGTCAATACAAGGACTGCCTGGAACGCAAACCTAAATGGTGCCTGCGCTATCCTAGCACTGCTCTACGGCCAGGGGGATTTCCAGAAAACCCTGGATATGACTTTTGCAATCGGATTCAGCGCAAAGAATCAGGCCGCCACGGTGTCCGGATTGCTCGGTGTGGTTCACGGAACAAAAGGCCTTCCAAAGGAACTTTTATTTCCTTTCGCAGAGATGGTTTGGAAAGAACCATTCAACGATACTTATAAGAACATCACGCGCTACGACATGCCGGACGTGAGCTTAAAGGACATGGCGGCCCGCATGGCCAAACAGGGTGAGAAGGTTATACTGATGCACGGTGGTAAAAAGGTTATAGAGAATGGAGATGATTTTTACGTTATCAACACCGATGCGAAATTTGATGCTCCGTTTGAGTTTCCCAGTGCACCGATGCCAATCATAGAGGTCAGCAAAAAAATCGAATATAAATTTTTCGTTTCCGGTGGCAATCCACCATTCAAGTGGAATATTTTAAAAGGCAAATTTCCCGAAGGTATCCGGTTTGAAAATGGAAAGATAACCGGGGTTGCTAAAAAAGCGGGGATTTACCATGTTGAGCTTGAGGCCCGGCTTGGCAGCAAAAAGAGCAGCCGCCAGTTCAAGCTCGTTGTTCGAGCAAAGAACCTTGCACCTGCGGCGACAAAGATACTCGCCAACGTAAAGAACACTGATGCACAGATGCGGGATAAAATGTGGCTTGCACTTGGACCGTCGCCTTACTCGGACGACTTGGAAGTTATAATTCGAGATGGCAAAGTAACCGGCGAAGGTTCTACTTTTTTAAGTATTAACAGCAACTCAAGGCCCCAAAAAGACTACTATGGCTACGAATGGGACAGGCCGCAAACAATCGGTCTTTTGGGATTTCACACCGGCTGCATGGAAGAAAACGGCGGCTGGTTCACCTCTCTCGATGTGCAGTACCGCGGCGATGACGGAACCTGGGTGCCTGTGGAAAACCTGGTCGTTGCACCTGCTTTGGTCGGGGGCGATAAACCGCATAACAAGCCTCATTTTGCAGAATACCTGCTTGGGTTCAAGCCGGTAGAGACCGCTACAATACGCATGATAGGAGATGCCGGAGGCAGTGAAGGCGAACCGGCACATTTTACCTCTATCAGCGAACTAAGCGCACACGGCCGATTGCCGGATTTTGAAAATCTGGCTGAATGAAATTTCTTGGAATCCGAAAGTGTTTGAAAAGTGGCTGCAGAGCGCGTAAACTGTAGTCGTGGCAGATATTCGGAAAGTCATATTGCTGATTGACACCGCAAGGGGGTACGGCCGCGGACTTTTGCGGGGAATTGCCAAATATTCCGACCTGCACGGTCCGTGGATATTCTACTGGAAGGCCCCGTTTTACAGAGAATCCGGTGCGCAGCAAGTAACATTGTCTCGGCTGAAGAAGTTGGATGCCGACGGCATCATCATGCGCGAACAAAAGAAATTTGAAGAGATACTTGCTATGGGCTTGCCGACTGTTGTTTCTCCCTACAGCAGGCAATTCTCAGGTCTGCCTAATATCATTCCCGATGACGGTGCGATTGCAAAAATGGCGGCCGAACATCTATTCAATTGCGGCCTTCGATATTTCGCCTACTGCGGCTTCGAAGATATGTTTGCGGTCAGAAACCGCGGTGAAATCTTTTGCAAGATGGTCACAGATGCCGGTTTCCAGGCCTACGTTTACAAAGAGCCAAAGTCACGGGCCAGGCGCCAATGGGAGGTTGAACAAAACACTATGGCCGAGTGGCTGAGGTCGTTGCCAAAACCGGTGGGAATAATGGCGTGCAACGACGACCGCGGCCGGCAGGTCATCGAGGCCTGCAAAATAGCAGCTCTGCACGTCCCCGAAGAGGCAGCCATCATCGGCGTTGATAACGACGATCTTGTCTGCAGTTTGTCTCACCCGCCGCTTTCCAGCATAGTTCTAAACTTTGAGCGGTCGGGATATGAAGCAGCGGAATTGTTGGACGAACTCATGGCCGGCAAGAAGCCTGACAATCAAACGATAGTTGTTAAGCCGACACATGTCATAGCCAGACAGTCGACAGATGTTCTGGCAATCCAGGACAAGGATGTGGCCCGGGCCGTGCGTTTCATCAGACAGCGCGCTAAAGAGGCAATTCAAGTCGATGACGTGGTACGTGTGGCAGCGGTCTCGCGCCGTGGCCTGGAGCGACGGTTTCGAATAGTGCTGAACCGGTCGGTGCTCGACGAAATCAGACGCGTTCACATTGAACTGGTTACTCGGATGTTGATAGAAACCAATTTGTCAGTGACACAGATTGCATCAAGCCTGGGATACACTGGTGTTGCTCATATTGGTCGTTATTTTCGGCGAGAAAAGGGAGTGAGTCTGCTGGAATACCGGAAACGGTTTGGGCGTAAATAGCGAAAAAAATAGAAGGCAGAAGTTCAGCTGTGCCTGGTTCTTTTCTGTAAGTCTTTGTTAGGGGTGGGGCTACATCAAATTAGGCTGTGAGGGGGAAGAAAGACAATTGCAGTCAATTATAGTGGATAAAGCGTCAAAAACGGGGGCAGCTGTCGCAAAATGGTTAAAGTATTACGCAAAATGGTGTTGCATAAAATGCTAATAAGTGTTATAATGCTATGAAAATTGGAACAAATGATGTAAATTGCCCTTAGGGAAGAGTGCGAAATTATGCAGGATTCGCAAAAGGGCAGGCTCATTTTGTACACCCGTAACGAGAAGATAATGGAGCTTCGGGAGAAGAAGGTGGCAGCGTTATGAGCAGACGAAGAGCCTTTACATTGGTAGAGCTGCTGGTGGTGATAGCCATCATCGCGCTATTGATGTCTATATTGATGCCGGCGCTGGCAAAGGTCAAGAAGCAGGCAAAGAACGTTCTCTGTCAGGCGAGCCTGAAACAATGGTGCCTTATCTTTACGATGTATGCCGAGTCTAACGACGGTTATTTCCACAAGGAGATGGGCGGCCTGTCCTATGGCTGGGTGGCGGCCCTGAGGCCGTTCTACTCGGGTCATGACCGAACGACGACTGCCGGAGAAAGCTCGGCGGAGAAAGATATACGTGTCTGCCCGGCCGCGACAAAGTTCTGGTGGGACGAGAACCACCTTAATACCGGAACCTTTGGTCGTCCCGATTCGGCCTGGGGCATATTCTCGGGAGGGACGGATGACCAGGGCGCGTGGTGGGCTTTTAAGGGTGATTGCGGCAGTTATGGTCTCAACGGGTGGATTTGTAACGATGATGACGAATTTGCCGACTGGCATCCGGGATGGCAGCCCGCAAACGTCTGGCGGAAGCCCGATGTCAAGGGTGCGGGGAATATACCGATGTTTATGGACGCCCTGTGGGTAGACGGCTGGCCGAAGCCCTCAGATGACCCACCGGCGATTGAGGGCGAAATAGGGACGTATGTAAACGAAGCGATGAAGCAGTTCTGTGTCAATCGCCATGATGGTGGAAACCTGAACAGCCTTTTTATGGACTGCTCCGTCAGGCAAGTGGGCCTCAAGGAGCTGTGGACGCTTAAGTGGCACCGGTATTTCAAGACAGATGGCGTGTGGACCACAGCCGGCGGTGGTAAGCCGCTGTGGCCGGAGTGGATGAAAACGTTTAAGGAATATTGAGAACGCAGGTTTTTCGTTGAAAATTCTTGAATAAAGCGGCCCGTTATGGTAAAATGCCAATACTATGTTGTATACGCAGCGAGGCCTGTTGGAAACCGGCCTTGTGGCTCGTGGCCGTAAATTTACCGTTGAATTCTTAAGTTAATAAAGAAAGGAGGAGCGGCTCCGGCTAAGAAACAGTATTTCTTAGTCCCGCTGGTATTGTCAGGAATGTTGGAGACAGGCGCGAATTAAGGTAAATATGCAAAGGTTATTCGTGCTCGGCGCACGGATGTTCGTGTCTGTTGAAAATAATGTGTTTTGGCGCGTAGCCAAAGAACCTTTTTAATGTTTTATTTTTTAAGGAGGAGTACCATGAGTAAGAAACTATTTTTATTAACCTCTTTTGTTTTGGTGCTGGCTTTTGTCGGTAGCGCTTCAGCCCAGATAGACCCAAACAACTGGCTGACGTGTTGGTGGAGCAATGGCAGCACGGACAGCAACCTATGGAGTGATGCCGACAACTGGTATGCGGCAGAGATGTGGTGGGACGACGGAAACGGGGTTCAAAAAATCCTTGAGAGAGAGCCGAATCAAGTGCCGGGGGTGAACGACATCGCCCTCATTGGAAAAGCAGCCGATTGGATCCCTTATCCCAACGATATGGCAAGCTTTGGTCCCATCGGTTCCTGCCTGATTGATTCGAGCGTGACTGCCAACCCCTATTTTTTGTTTATTGGCGGCGACGCGACTGAGCCTAATCAGCCAAACCACCTTGAGATGACCGGCGGGACCCTTACGATAAGGGTGGGCTCTGATGACTGGACCGGCCTTCACGTTGGTGGATATATGGAACATGGCGTCGGCTCGATGACCGTAAGAGGAAACAGCATCGTGGATGTTAACTACCAAGATCCGGCCGACCCGTACGGTGGACTTCTGGATATCGGAGGCGGCGTGGATATCAACGACTATAATACCGTTGGTACATTTACTATGGACGACAATGCTATAGTCAAATGCTATCACTTCGATGCTCCCGATGCATATGGTTCATCCCGAATGGAAGCTCACTTTAACCTTTTGGGTGGAAATTTTTACATCACCGCCGATAATGTGGGGTGGGGGACCTTCTGGCTGGGCGAAACGGGCTCGGCTCAAACCTCAACATTCGACGTCCATGATGGCAAGGTCACAATAGAAAGCAGCGGAATTGAAGAAGATGGCCCTGAACAATTCGTCAACTTGATAAACGGGTGGATTGACGAGGGTAAAATCACCGCCTTTGGCGGGGCCGCGCCAAGGGCCGAACTGTATGTGAGCTACGACCCAGTTGCCACGGAGACTACGCTGCAGGCTATTTCCACGACGCTGGGTCAGGCCTGGAACCCGGACCCACGTCCCGGCAGTAGAATTGACTACAGACCTGTACTTGGCTGGTCGGCGGGAGACTATTCCTCAGGGCACGATGTGTACTTCGGCACCGATGAGACGGCCGTGGAAAATGCCACGACATCTTCACCAGAGTACAAGCCGCCACGGCTGGCTTTAGGGACTACCAGCTATAACCCCGGCCTGCTTGAGCTCGATACGCGTTACTACTGGCGGATTGACGAGATCAATGGCGTCACGAGTATTGCCGACTGGCCCGGCCTGGTCTGGGACTTCAAGACGGCCAACTACCTTATGGTGGATGATTTCGAGTCGTACGTGAGCCAAACCGACCTGTGGAACGTATGGGACGACTACTGGGTCAACAGCACAGGCGCGGAAGTCTTCGTTGAGACGGACGCGAATTTTGTTCGCAGCGGCACGACCTCGATGAAGTACCTGTATGACAGCGCATATGTAAGCAAAGGTGCGTGTCTCGGTTCGATAGCCGAAACCGATACCACCAGCCTTGGAATCAGCTCTGACTGGAGTGCCAGCGGTATCGAGGCCCTGGTGCTGTATTTCAACGGCGAAGCGGGTAACAGCGCTACCGCCGGTGACCAGATGTGGCTGCAGCTTGAGGATACGAGCAGCAATTCCGGGACGGTGATGTACGACGGCGACACCAATGACCTGGCGGTGTACACGTATACGTGGACCGAGTGGAACATTGACCTGTCGGACGCCAATTTCAGCGGCGTTAGCATGGCGAATATCGACAAAATCCACATCGGCTTCGGCGGACCCACCGCAGGTGGAAACTGCAAGACCGGCGGCTCAGGAAACCTGTATTTCGATGACATCGGGCTGTATCCGAGCAGGTGCGTGCCTGCGTACGGCCCGTCAATGGACCTGAACGGTGACTGCATCGTTAACTGGGATGAGCTTGAGCTGGTGATAAATGACTGGCTGTTGCACGGCTTTGACGTTAATTCGACACCTCCTGCGACCGCGCCGTTAGCCCACTACACCCTCGACACCGAGGGCGGCACCGGCATCAAAGTCACTAACTCCGGCAGCCTGGGAAGCGCAGGCAACGGCAAGATCATCGACTTTTATTCGGCCGGCCCCGGCGGTCCGCTGACCTGGGAGACTCCAGGAGCTAACCATCCGGACGGTAGTGATCCAAACTATTGCATCCAGGTTTCGGGATACATTGACCAGTGGGTGGAAGTTAATGACTTTAACAGCATAGTTGGCGGTGGCTTCACTACAAACACGCTGACAATCTCGGCGTGGGTAAAGCGCTCCGGTGACCAGTATGAGTGGACCGGTCTGGTGGTTGCAACAGATAACTTGCCTGCGGACGAACCTGATGTCCACGCTGCTCTTTCGCTCGGAGCCAACGACGATTGGACACCTGAGGGTGATAATCCCGCCCTCAATACGCTGGCATACCATTGGGCAAATGTTCCGGATGCATGCGATGCTACCCCCGATGGATGGGACCAGATCTGGTGGTGGCGTTCAGGGTTACTTGTACCTGATGGCCAATGGACCTTCTGCGCAGTTGCAATTCAGCCGGAAGAGGCGAGCATGTATATGTATGTACCAGGTGGGTCTTTGCAAAAAGCAGTAAACACTGAGACGCACCTTCCAGAAACGTTTCTTGGCGACTGGAATATCGGTCGAGACGCCCGAACGCTTTGGGGCGAAAGAACCTTGAATGGCCAGATAGACGATGTGCGAATCTACGATTATGCCCTCTCGGACTCGGAGGTACTTTACTTGGCCGGGGTGGCCTCGACCCATGTCCCGGTGCCCTCAAATGTTGACTTTGACAGCAGTGACGATATCGATTTCGTGGACTACGGGTATATAGCAGACGAGTGGCTTCTTGAGGTGCTCTGGCCATAGCCGTAAGGAAGTACTTTGAAGTACGGCTATAGATGCCAATGATTTTGCACCGATTCGGGGCCTATACGGATTAGGTTCGGTATAGGCCCCGTTGTCTTTACCATTGTCTCAAGCCGGCGCCGCGCCACCAGTCTGAAAAGCATAATCCACTTGACAAGACCGGCAGTTACCTTACCCTTATCGATAAGTGTGCAATAAAAGCTTCTGAGGTCAGTATAGGAGCGCAAGTTATGAAGAGCCCGAAAACATCCTTTGTACAGTGTGTCATTTTGTCCAGCCTGGCATTGTTTTTGGTGATAATCAGTTCCTGCGTAACTGATGGGGAATCGAAGATGGGGCGGGAACAGCTTCAGTGTAAAAAGATGCCCGTGATTTTTGATACGGACATCGGCGACGATATCGACGATACGTGGGCGCTGGCTATGCTTGTCCAATCGCCCGAATTCGATATCAAATTGATTACAACTGGGGTAGGCGACACTTCGGCCAAGGCGAAAATCGTCGCTAAGATGCTGGAGGTTGCCGGCAGGACGGACATACCCATCGGGATTGGCCTGCCGTGCGGTGACAGGAACAAAGGTCACCGCCAGGACCAATGGGTAAGCAGCTACAAACTCTCGTCGTACCCCGGCACAATTCATCAGGATGGCGTGAAGGCCCTGATTGACACAATAATGGACAGCCCAGAGCAGATAACAGTGATTGCCGTTGGTCCCCTGCCCAATGTTGCGGCGGCGCTTGAGCGTGAGCCCCGGATAGCAGAGAAAGCAAGGTTCATCGGTATGCACGGCAGCGTTCGCCGGGGCTATGACGGCAAACAGGAAGTGAGCAAGGAATATAATGTCGTCACTTACGTAAAAGAGGCACAAAAGGTCTTTACATCCGGCTGGGAGATGACAATTACCCCTCTGGATACGTGCGGTATAGTCAAACTCAAAGGGGCAAAATACAAAAAAGTGTTCGAGAGCGACAAGCCGCTGGCTCGGGCGGTAATAGCGAACTATCGGGCGTGGGCAAAGAGCCAGGGGTGGGAGGAAGCCCAGGTCAATACGGCCAGCTCAACTCTTTATGATACGGTGGCCGTTTATTTAGCCATATCAACCGAACTGGTCCGGATGGAAAGGCTACCGATTCGCGTTACTGACGATGGGTACACGGCAATTGATGATAAGGGTAAACCAGTCAACTGCGCAACAGAGTGGAAGGATTTGGCCGCATTCGAAGATTTGCTGGTTAGCCGGCTGACGAAATGAAAAGGATAAACACTTGGTGAGGGGCTTGGGCAGTCTGATTCTACTCATGTAAAATGTGCTGGCTTAATTTTTCTCTATTGTCCATATTATCTCAGTGGCGTCCCAGAAGTAGTCATCTTCACGGTCCACAGCGAAATAGATGCGGTCGCCTGCCGTTAGAGTGCCCAGATTATAAGTATTAGGGTCAGTTACCCAGTCCTGGTTCGTGGTGGCGACGATGTGGGTCAGCAGGCTTTTACTCTCGTCGAAGACCCTGTAGCCTGCCAGACTGCCTTCCCACCAGACCCTTCTCACTGCGAGGTCATATACGCTGTAGTTGCCTGCAACCGGCACGATAAAGGCCGCTACAGTCAGGTGGTCATTGTCCGGCGGGTGCAGCTGGAAATCCAGCACGCCCGCAGGAGTAGGGGTATTTGATTCGCCGCTGTCGGAACCGCGAGCGACGGTACTTTTTGCGGCGTAGGGATAGGCGTCATATCCACTGGTGGGTGCCCAGATGTGCTCGGCGTGGTTAAAGCCATCGGCATGAGAGCCATCGGTATAGGTATTAAATAAGCTGCCTTTGTTCACACCGTTATTATTGGTCGACTCATATAATTCAAGGTCAGCGGTAATTGCCAAACCATCTGTAACTGTCCCCTGTGGGCTTGTGGCCTGCATAATAACGTCGAAGGACCTCCATACCCCCGCCACGAGAGGAGGACTGACGTTGATATTTACCGTTGCCGAGGTTGTTGTCTTGTTGTCATTGTCCGTCGCTCTGGCCTTTAGACTATGTGCACCTAAAGATGCGCCAGCCCAGTCAAAACTGTACGGTGCATTGGAATCTTCGCCTAATTTGGCGGCACCGTCGAAGAACTCCACAAGCGTTACCGAGCCATCGGCGTCAGCAGCGTACACCTCGATAGTTATCGTATTGCCTTCATCGAAGGTGGCTCCATTGGAAGGGCTCGTAATCGACACATAGGGCGCGCTGCCGGTGGGCGGAGCCGACATTGCGTCCAGTTCCAGTGCCGTTACATACCCCTTGCTGCCGCCTACGGGCCCTGTGATTCGTATGCCCGCTGCCCGCACAGGAGCACTTAAAACGTAGTCGATAATCTGATAATCCTGGCTGGAATTCAGGGGCTCAGAGGCTGTCACCGACCCCGGGGGGGCCTGCCATACGCTGTTGACCTCCACTTCTACACCGGCGCTGGTGAACCATCCGCCGCCGACGGCGCTGGCCCCTTCTATGTACCGGATTATACTGACGTCGACCTGCCGGTCATAAGTTACGCTCAGCGTCTGGATTTCCCCCGAATGATTACCAGTTTGCTGCGTAGAGTAGTACCAGGGGTCTCCCGACGGCCACCATTCATCTCCTTTGAAGTTGTGCTCGAAGCCGTCGGCCATCTTTTCGATATCGGAGCTGACCGGCACATTAGCCTCGGGCGTAACCGTGCCGCCTAACTCACGCACCCTGTTGTTTGCGCTTTGCTGCATTTCTAAGCACAGCGGGTTCTGCTCCAAAGCGGTAGCGGAGCTGGCCACAGGCAGCAGCCATTCGTTGCTGTTTGCATCCACAGTGCCGCCTGCATCCTCGATAGCTATATCGATGGTATCAAGCATACGGTTAGCCAACATAGTGAACGTATCTTCCGCGTCCGAATCTGAAGGGAGGTAGTCCGGCATATTGTCACGGGTGCGGTTTATCCAGTAGCGGTCTGAAAAGCTTGTTCCAACAAACTCAGCCACAAGGTCACTATACCCGTACATAAACCCGAGCAGGCCGCCGAGCGTTGCAGTTGAATTGTCAGAATCCCAGCCGGACAGCGTGCCGATTTTCACGGTTTTCTTGTAGTCGCCCTCGCCATACAGCAGGGCCATGATTCCGGCTGCGAAATTCACCGAAGACTCGTACCAGGTCTGGTATCTGAAGCCGTTTGAAGCGGCGTTGAGCTGATATCGGTCGTATATCTTGTCGCGTGTCGATTCCCAGTCGTCCTTGTTGGAGTTGGCTAAGTAATCAACTTTTACAAAATCGTAAATATCCGCGGATTTGGAGGTGTCCGGGATGTACTTGCGTACCTCATCGGCCAGCCACAGGACCTGGTCTTTTCTGGAAAGACTTGTGTCCACATCGCTCGCCAGGCAGTAGAGCAGCATGAAATACTGTGCCGCATGCGCTGCGTAACCTGTAGCAACGGTGCGAATTGGTAAATCCGCCATCTTCATTGCCATATCCGGCATGCCGGGTGCATATACGCCGAAAATCTCCGTCGTAAGCTGGGCGTCAATCATCAGGGCCAGGTCATTCAGCGCGAGCATTCCTGTCTGTGGTGTTGTGTAACCATCGTTCATTAAATCCCATGCTTTTTTGTCTGAGACCCATATGAAAGTGGGATTCATGTGCAGCAACCAGCCGTCTCTTATTTGCTGACCGGTGAGCATGTTTGTCTGATGCTGGTCCATAAGATGAGAGTATACGTATTCGATATCCGTATCATCGTCAGCAGCCCATGGGTCCTGGTTGACGACAAAATCAATCACATAGCCATGGCAGCCTACAGTGCCCCAGTCGGTATCTGTGTAGAAGGGAGGCGAACTCTTGCAGCCTTCTGTTCGGATTCCCGTCCAGTTCGCGAGGCACTCTCCCAGCCAAAGTGCACGCAGCCGGTCTGCATAATCGGCCCGGTCAATAACACGCACCTTGCCGAAGTTTCGTGCCAGCAGTTCAAAGTCATCCATATTCACGCCTGCTGCACCACCCAGGTCAGCTTCGCAGCCGGGGGCAGAACAGCCTGCATCCAGCCAGTAATCGCAGAGAATCTTAAGGTCTTCGAGGCCAACTATACCGTTAGCACTCAAATCTCCCTGTACAGGAGCCGCACTGGTGGAGCCGGTTAAGGATATAACGAACAACAGTGTGAGTAAAAGAACCTTCGAAGAATCAAACATTTTCATCATCCTCTTTCCTTAAGTTTTATTAGCAAAAATCCTCTATATTATATCATAACGCAAGTCAAATTTAGCACAAAAAAATTACTACTTTGAACAACAGGTGCTAACTTCCTTCTACAAAAGAGCTTACAAAACATCCGGAGTTGCCGGCATCTCCGATTCACCGCCTCGGACACGGCCGGTGCTCGGTTTTTTGGCAACGAAGAACTTGTCGAGCATTATCGCCTGGCTTATAATCCAAGGCGGTTGAATGAATAACTGAATTGTGTATTGACAGGAGAAAGAAGATGAGAGCAAGAATTGTTTTGTGCATGATGGTTATGGTAGGGGTTTGTGGGTGTGCAACAGTGCCGCGGCAGGATACGGTCACGATGCCGGTGGGTGTGCTAAGAGACAAGATAAAAGGGGCCTGGGCGGCACAGGTGATAGGCGTAACGTTCGGGATACCTGTGGAGTTTCAGTACAACGGGACGATGATACAGGATTATCAGGAGATTCCATGGTACGACGGTTATATGAAGGAGACGTACGAGAAGGAGCCGGGGGCTTATGACGATATTTACATGGA
>CAZENQ010000093.1:0-12669 GCA_964513655.1 uncultured Pirellulales bacterium
ATTTTGGCTCCTTTCGTAAGTTTCGCTCCTTGTCCGCTTATAAGATGCGCAAAGGGGCTTAGCTGTTCGGTAATTTCTGGATTTCCATCCACCAAGCCGGCAGTATTATACATAGATTTTGCCCAAATTGCAAGAGCTTTCGCCCAAGCTGAGGTTTTGTGCTGATGTTTTGGCTCGCTTGGCTTTCTAACCTCTTTTTTCTCAACATTTAGGGCTATAAAGACCTATGGTTCTATACGCCGCCTTTTCCTCCAGCGTCTGGCGTCTTGTGTCTGGAGTCTTCCCCCCCCCCAATCGCCTATTTTCAATCAAATGCGCAAGTGCTTTCCAACCAAAATCTAAAATTCCAAAAAATTCTTACTCCTTATTTCTCAAGCACTTAGCCCATATCTCCCTTCCTCCCCTCAGCGAAATTTCAATCAAATGCGCAACCCCCTTTAACATTGAGCGGACCTTTTGTCCGTCCGCCATTTGAAAACTCAATAAATCCCCTAACCCTCGAAGCGCAGCGAAGACCCCAGACTCCGATCTGGGGCCCAGAAAGACTAACCGCTAACCAAAAAATGTAAAACGAACCCAATTTTCGAAAGGCAAAAATGAACATAAACTCAGCTATAACAAAGGATTACGAAAATGAACAACCTGGCAGACCCGGCCGAAACAAAACCAATATCGAAGACCCGGCCGAATTCGACCGCTGCTGCGAACATCTCTTAATGTCCGACAGATAACTCCGAACCAAGAACCAAAAAATGTCAAACAAAACCAATTTTCGAAGGACAAAAATGAACATAAACTCAGCTGTAACAAAGAATTACGAAAATGAACAACCCGGCAGACCCGGCCAAAACAAAACCAATCTTGCCCGCGCCCACCCGCTTGCCTGCCCTCGAAGCGAAGCGGAGATCCCCAGGGTGAGCTAACATGGATTCACTAACCCGGGACCCTCATCTCGTTTTGAACATTTAAATTTGGGTAATTGAAATTTGTTTGCGCCGCTAGGCGTCCTGTGGAGCATTTGATGCTTGTAATTTGCAATTTCGACCCCGTAGTACTTCGAGGACCGGACGCGCGGCGCGTAACGCGGCAGATGCACGAGAGGGCCACTCAAAACCGGCGATTATCATTCCGCGCTTATGTCCTCTTCCATCGCCTTTTCGATTGCTTCGAGCTCCTCCGCCATGTTCTCTTTGGTGATTTCCTTCTCCGCCTCGGCCTTGTACTCGGCCGCCGTCTTCGCCTCCTCATCCGATTTTTTCTTACACCCGCTCAAGCTAAAGACGCATATCGCCGCCGCTATAATTATAACCAACACTTTGCGTAGCATTTTATTGCCCCTTCACAAATGGGTACGCTTTCATTATTGTCTTTACTGCCGAAATTAAGCCTAATCCTTGTCCTCTTCTTCCTCTTCTACTTCTTTCTCTTTATCCTTGGCCTTACCTTTACCTTTTCTTTTGCCTTTTCTCTTTCCTTCTTCTACCGCTTCCTCACCCTCTTCGCCAGCGCCCTTCTCGATAAGCTGCTGTATCTTTTCCCTTCTCTCTTCCATCTTCTGCTGCTTGCGCTCATAACGGCCCTGTTCCTTCTCAATGAGTTTGTCAATTCGTTCGACCGCCTTGCTGTCGCCTTCCTCCTCGGCTAATTCCCGCATCCGCTGAAGCCGGGCGGCGCGCTTCATATGCTTGCCCTCTTCCTTTGCTAATTGCTTCTCAAGCGCCGCCATCTGCTGCTGATGTCCCTTGCCCTTGGCGGCCGCTTTCTCAGCGGCCTTTTCCTTGCCCTTGGCCTTTTCCTTGACTTTCGCTCCGGCTTTTGCAGCATCCTCTTTCGCTTTGGCCTCCTTAAGCTTGCGCTCTTTCTCTCGTTCTTTGTGCCGCTTTTCTCTTCGCGCTTCCCGTTCGTCGGGCTCCTCCTTTTTCCTCGCCCCTTTCTTCCGTGCCTCCTTGCGCTCCTGCTTACGCTTTTCCAGTTCCTCCAACTTTTCACGCGCCCTTGCTCTCTCCCGCTCGCTCTTCTTTTCTGCCTCAGCCTCCTTGCCTTTCTTCTCCTTCTCTGTCTGTTTCGCTTCCTTACCTTTGCCCTTGCCTTTGCCCTGCGCGAAAGCCACTCCGCAGCTCAATAGCAAGGCCGCAATCAGCACTAATACCCAAAAATTTCTCGTCTTCATAATATGTCCTCCTAACTTAAGTTTACCTGATTCACCTCTATTATCCCACTACCGAACGGTGCCGCAAACAAAATCTAAAATTCATAAAAAACTTCTGGCCGTCTCCCCTGCGACGCGGATTTTCTGCCAAATATGCCAGCATTCTACTTTTTTTAATCCCGAAGCCCTCACCGATACGGTAGCGGCTCAGGCTCAAGCCATTCAACGACCTTATCTTTTATCGCCCAGGCGGCGAAATAGTTCCCCGCCGGACTGTGATGACCGATGTAGTACCGCTTCAAATACGTATCAACGTCCTCCTTGTATCTTTTATAATCGGCGGCAAACACATCCCGCATATCTATCACCGGGTAAACCTTCCCTTTCAGCCAGTCAACAAGGCTCTGGTCAAATCGCGACTCGCCCCGCAGCGCCGACGCCATCCGCCCTTGGCTAAAAGACAAAATTACCATAAGCTTCTTGTCGTTCCGCCGGGCAAATTCCTCCGCCCACCCAATCACCTTCTTCGTCGCAAACAAAGCCGCCTCCGTGTGTATCTTCCAAATTTTCTCCGTCGCCGTCCGCCACTCCGACACACTTTCGACCGAAACCCCAAAACTCGCCGCAATCGGCTCGACCAGCTTCTCCCTGACTTCTTCGCTCACCAGATGCGCCATAACTATCTGCAGAACCGGGTCATCCTTAAAAGTCCGCCACACAAACTCCTCATCACACAACTTGTAAACGTCCTCCGCCTTGTTCAGTAGATTGCCGATTTGTTCGCACCGGTCCTGCCCGACATTCACTCTCAAATGAGGCAGCGTGTACCCGCACGCCCAGCGCGCCCCCGGGCTCGTGTACCACCAGCGAATCGACCGCCACGCGTCTAAGTTCCGAAAGTGGTCATCGTCGTAGATATTAAAAATGATATATTTCGCCCCGTCCTGCTTTTCGACCTTCAGCATCCGCAGATACGCCTGGTACACACCGTACCCGCCCACGCCGTAATTGCGAATCGGCTCCTGCAGGTGCGCCGCTAAATATTCCTGCCACGTCTCGCCGTCGTTCACCTGGTCGCAGTGTGTAAAACTGTTCCCATATGTATGTATCCGGCACGGCTTGTCCGCAAAGTTTACCACCTTTCGTGCTCCATTGGTCTCGTAGTGATAAAAAGTTCTCGAACCGCCTACACCGTACGGCAGGTACACACCTTTGTATCTCTCGCCGAACCGCGGTCGCACCGAGTCGCAGACGGCCCACCCTAAATCCGGCTCAAATACCCAACCGTCGTTATAGCTTACCTGCTCCGGCCCCTGCTTGCCGACAAGAAAGTTCTTGACCCCCTCCCGACTTGGCATCACCGAACCAAGATATTTCTTCGCATCGGCAATCCTAATACCACTGCCCGCAAAGTACATCTCCTCCTGCCCCGCAATCTCCTCTGGCTTGGCTTCGCAGCTCGCATTTTCAACTCCCGCCAACAAAACCGTCATCGCAATACAAATAATCGCTCGCTTTACCATCTTTCATCCCTTCTCAAATTCTGCCCTGTCTGCCCGGCCACTGCCGTATGCTTCTTGCCTTTTATCTTCTGTCCCTACAAAATCCAAAAGTTCCAGCCTAACCTATTATATTTCCTCTCCGACTGCAACCGCCGGACGCACCTGCCATCAAAAATGCCAGATTGACAGCTCCTCTCAGTTCCGCCTGCCCAAAGCAAGGCGGCACCTTTCCTTGTTATCCACAAAGCCCCACTGGACCAATACCTCTCGAACGCAGCCAAAATCCCCTTAACCACCCCTTCATTGGGTCTCTTTATCGGCCCGTCCCATAAAAAGGTAAAGTTTTTCCAAACCCTTTGCCGAATAATAAAATGGGCGGTTAGCCGCTTTTTAGCACTTATAGTGCCTCTTTGCAGCGAAAAAACACGCTTCGTGGCACGCCCAAAACCACCGGGTTCTCGGCCTCGGGCGGCTGGAGATTGTGTATGAGAACTATTGCCGTTGTCAATCAAAAAGGCGGGTGTGGAAAAACAACTGTATCCATAAACCTCGCAAGTGCCCTCGCCGATATGGGCCACAGGACCCTCCTCGTCGATATGGACCCGCAGTCGCATTGCGCCGTCGGCCTCGCCGTCCCCGAGGACCAGATTGAGCAGAGCGTCTATGATGTACTTATAAGCACAAGCAGAAGTGAACCAGTAAAGCTCTCAGAGGTACTCTGGCAGATTAGCGACAGACTCGAGCTGGCGCCGGCCAGCATCGACCTGTCTGCCTTTGAGCAGCAGATGGTCGGAATCGCCGAACGGGAATGTTGCCTCAAAAATGTCCTCGACCAGGTAGACGACGAATATGACTACGCCATAGTCGATTGCCCGCCCGCCGTCAGCCTGCTGACCTTCAACGCACTAAGGGCCGCCACCGACGCCATCGTACCAGTCGAGACCGGCTACTTCGCCCTCCACGGACTGAGCAAGCAGCTCGAAACACTCGGCATTCTCTGCAAGCGATGCAACCAGCAGGTTGATGTCAGGGTCCTCGCGAGTATGTACGACATAAGAACCAAGATGGCCCGGGAAATCCTCTCTGAACTGCGAAACCACTTCGCTGACAAAATGTTCAAGACAATCGTCAATTTCAATACCAAGCTCAAGGAAGCCGCCAGCCTCGGCCAGCCAATTGCCGAATATGACCCCGTCAGCCGGGGACAGATGGATTTTCATGCCCTCGCCGAAGAAGTCGTGGGCTCCCGGGCCAAACACGAGCGAGGCGAAATCGTCAAGTCCCTCGCCGGACAGCTCGAGGCCATTAGCACCACAGCAGACGAGTTGCTAAAATCCGCAAAGCTCCCCAAAACCGAAGGCCCGCCCATACAGGAAATCCAGGCCCCAAAAGCAGAAAGACCGCTCAAGACTGACACCGACATCAAACTTTGCGACTATTACGGCGTCAGTCAGATAAACGACGCCGTAGTATTCGTAACTCTCTATCCTCGAGCAGAGGCCGTCCAGATTGCAGGTGACTTTAATAACTGGCAGCCCGAAAAAACAACGCTCCAGAAAGTAGGCACCAGCGGCGTCTGGCAGACAAAGCTCAAAATCCCCGCTGGTAAGTATCGTTACCGTCTCGTCGTCGATGGCCACTGGCAGCAGGACCCATACAACGAACGCACAGAATTAAATCCCTTCGGCGGATTTAACTCCATCGTAGAAGTAAAATAAAACCAATACACCTCCTGCCTCGCCCCAAAACCACATAAAAGCTAAATCCACATCTTGAAAATTTATTTTTTTTCTTGACAAATCTGCGCCAATATGTATAATGCACCATTCGAAGAGGCGAGGATTCGAGTTACCGTTTACCAATATTGTTTTGGGAAACCATTTTTGGGGACCTCTTGGGGAACGTGCTATGTATACTCGAAACTCGTGCGCAGCTCTCGCTGCAATGCTCATCGTGGCGTCTTTGTCCTCTCTCGCTCGCGCCGTACCCGTCCGCATCTACCATGCGAACTTCAACTCACACATCCCCGCAAATCCAGATGACACCGAAGGCTGGATGAACGATGCCATCATCGACATACCCGACCATTTCACTATCCTTGACCTCGACGTCAGCCTCAATGCAACGCATGGAGCCTTCTTTGATTTGCAAATCCACCTGAGAAGCCCGGCCGGAACCGAAATTCTTTTAAACCCCTCCGGCAACCTCGCCTTCATAGAAAGAAAACCCGATGGCAGATTCGGACCCATAGGTGGCAACCTGACCCTCTCCTTCGATGACCAGGCCGAACTCCCAATCGACCAGGCCGCCCGACCTTTTACCGACCCATACAGGCCAATCGACCCATACACCCTCTCTATGTTCAACGGCCAGGACACCTTCGGCCAGTGGCAACTCAGAATCTACGATGCATCCCCTGCCCACACCGGAAAACTACACAACCTCAAGCTCACCTTCACAGTCCCCGAACCCGCCTCCTTATCTCTCTTCATACTTGCCGCAGGACTAATTACCCTCCGCAAACCACGCCGCCGTATTGCACCGACATAACACAAGCAGCGCCCGCCAGTAGTACATTTGTTCTGTTTGTTTTTCTTACTTCTAATCTCTATTAGAGTCGCTTTTCAAAGCATTAACCTACTCCAAAAGAGAATCAGCCACATACTTGAACTTCTGTCCGCCCAGGGATGCATCAACCATAAGCCCTGCGTCCGTCATAACAAAAACCGCCATCCCCGCCTTGTAGTCGGCCTTGGCCGCGGCGCCGGATTTAAGCGCTACACCTGTAGCCTGAGCGGAGAATGTAAACTCCCCCGAGCGAAACTTGTCCAAATCTTCCTTGTCTCTGAAAAAGATAATCTCGCGGAAAAACTCTCCGCCGAACGAAAATCCCAGCGTCGCCTGTGACATACTGCAGTAGCCGACCTTCTTACCTTGTTCGTAGACCAGACCTTTGCCGTGCGCGCCCCCCACCCAGAACGCACCCTTAAAAACCTTTGGAAGTACGGCATAGCCGTGAGATTTCTCAAAAAATCGGTCTATGCTCGGGTCTTTGGCCTTTAAAGCGGCAACGGTTTCCGCAACCTCGGCCGACAAAACGCCTCGCGCCTCCTCAGTCTTCGGAACCGTCGCACAGCCAACCCCCACAACCATCAGCATTACCATTGTGATAACAAACTTTGTGTACATGACTGAAACTCCTTAATTTAACTTTCTTGCTTTCATGCCTATTATACTATTGCCAATAATTTAATCCACAAGCTTCACCGCTGGCGCGTGGACGGGTGACCTTTACTTTACCTTAACAATATCATGCGGTTTCCATGTTTGTTCAAAGTACGGCTCAAGCGGCCCGTATAAACGAATTAGAATAAACCAACCTTCTCCGGGGATGGTTTTAATCCAGTTATTTTCTTTTCCTTCGGGAGCTTCCGGGGCAAACCAAACCGTAACAGAGCCGTCTTCATTAGCTTCAGGATCGTCATAGGTACTCACACTAGGTTTCTCCTGACCGTTCTGCAATAAAGAACGAGTATCGGGATGATAAGCCGTCACAGACCAGAAATCCTTAGCTGGTATATTCTTAGGAAGTGTTAACTGATATGTATGGCCCCCCATAAGAAAATTGTCATCGCTATCACGGTAACTTGCCAGGTATTGCGAACCAAGTCCAACCATTTTTGCTGTCATAGCAGGTGTCACAACAATAGCCTCATAATGAAACAGCGTACGGGCATCAAGCCACAGGGCATCGCCGGACATAAAATCATGACGGCCACCAATAAACAAATGTTCATATTTTCGATCTCGATACATACGAACTCCATCAAGGCGATTGGCATAAGCATTAGCTTTAGCAATGGTATCTCCGATTTGAACGCCTTCAGCAAGAAGCCTTTTCATGCGAGCATCCGGGGCAAAAGGCTTACCCTTTTCGATACCAAGGGCCTTGAGCAAACCAAGTTCGTACCTTGTAAATGCTGTAGAAGGCTCATATTGGACAATTTGGTTCAGCAGGTCGAAGTAGGTTATATCTCGTGGATGAGTCGTATTACCTCCCTTGAATGATAAACTGGCATACTGGGCGTTCTTACGCGGCCCAGTAGAGAGAGGATAGATCTTAAAGTTCTTGCGATAATACTCAAGAGCATCGTCCCCGGTTCCGGTATCCTGCACAAAACCGCGAGCCATAACCCAGTTACGGTAGGTAGGACATTCAAAGACGAAGTAGCCATCTGGCACGCTTCCTTTATATCCGGGAGGAAGAAGAAGGTATTTTCCGCCTTTACCTTTGTCAGGTCCGGTATTTCCAATATCGGTGATCCAACGCTGCCATCCATCATCGACGATCCCAAGTACATTCGGAGGTGTCTCAACAACAGTCGGGCCATCTATCTTGAGGTCGGCACAACCTGTGGCGTAGATACTCTCTGTGTTGTATGTCAACCCTATGGCCTTGGCCTTTCCGGCTCCCGGTTCAACAAAGACCAGAATGTCGCTGGAATTCTTCCAGCCGTGTTCCCAGATTTGTGCCTCGAATATAGAGTTGACAGACGTCATTGGCATGAATTCTAAATATGCCTGCGTAGCCCGCTGCACGTCGAGCTGCTCATAAGCCTTCTTGACTGTAGCCTCGGTCGGATATCCGCCCTTGAATTCGAGCCTTCCGATTCGGGTGTTCACAGTCTCTGCACAAGCCGAACTTAAAACCATAATTACCAGCAGTGAAATTACCAACATCTTTCTTCCAATTTCCATTTTCGTATGTCCCTTCTCAAAATTATACTATTGCCAATAATTTAATCCACAAGCTTCACCGCCGGCACTCCAAGTTTAGTTCAATTTCTCGATTTCTCCCGGCCGCCAGGTCTTGTCGTACCACGCCTCGGTTGGACTATAGAGGCGCAAGACGCAGAACCAGCCCTTGCTGGGAACAGTTTGGAGCCAGTTAGCCTCCTTGCTGGCTGGTGCTTTAGGGCCGAAATACAGATCGATCGACCCGTCGTCGTTGACGATCAGCTTGTCGCGCGTGTTATTCTTGCCGGGAAATGGCTGGCTGGTCTGGAGCTCGGAGCGGGTCTGCGGGTCATAGACCACCACCGACATGAATCTCTCGGCGGGAGGATCCTTGGGGAGGTTCAGCTTGTAGGTCCTGCCCCCGTCGAGGTAGTTACCGTCTTGGTCTTGGGTACAGAGCGCGTATTTGGAACCTTTTCCTATTAATTTCCAAGCCATGGCTGGGGTATTGACCGTTGCCATATAGAAGAACAGCGTGCGCGCATCCAGGTACCGTCCTCCCTCGCCGCCGTCCTTTAACCACTGGTAGTCTCCGCCGACGAAACCGGTCCTCCAGTAACTGCCTTCGTAGTAGTACGATCCTGGCTCGCGTGTCTCGAACGAGATAGCCCTGGCGGTGGCATTCCCAACCGCGACCGCGTCAATCAGGATCTTCTTCATCCTGGAATCCGGTTCGAAGGGCCTGCCCTTCTGGATGCCGACGGCCGAGAAGAGTCCGCGAAGCTCCGGATCGATCATCTCAACCGGCTCTCTATCAATAACGGTGTGCAGTTCTTCGAAGAACCCGTAGTCATTAGCATGTATCGTGTTAAACACCTTACCAGAGCCGCTGATGAACTCCATCGCGGGCGGATTCGTCGCCCTGGCGAGGGGATAGATTTTCAGACCTTCCCTGAACATCTTGGCGGCTGCGTCCGGCTTGCCGTCAACAAGGAAGCCGCGCAGAATGACCCAGTTCACAAAGCTGGTTGACTTGGCGGTGAAGTAGCCGTCGGGGACGTCACCCTCGTAATCGGGCGGAAGAATCAGGTACTTGCCGCCTTTGCCCCTGTCGGGGCCTGGTGGGCCCATGTCGATAACGAACCGGAAGAAGGCGTCGTTGACCGTCCCCGGGCCGGACCCCCCCGGGACCTCGATCACCGTCGGCCCGCCCTTCTTGAGATCGAGAAAGGCGCTGCAGTACACCGTGTCAGTGTTGCCGGTGAGAAACAGCGGATTACTGTCCAGCAGCTCATCCATAATCATGGCTTGGTTCGACTTCTTGGCGCCCAAGGCCGCCTGACCGCGCCGAAGCGCCTCCAGAGAGGCTGCAGGAATCCCGTTCAAAAAAGTCTCCACGCCGCGAAAAAAGTCGAGGTTATCGTAGCACAACTCGGCCGTCTTCTTGGTGGGGATCCCGTCGAAGAACTCCAGCACGCCAATCCTCGTCTTCACTTGGTCTGGGGTCATGATGGACTCTGGGATCTTGGTGTTGTAACTTGGTGTTGCTGTACCATATCCTGCCTTTGACACGACAGACACTACAGCAATACCTAAAATTAGTAAGTTTCTGAACTTTGAGGTTTCCATTTTTTCTCCTTTCATTTTAGTCGGACAATCTAAAAATGACCTTGTCTAGTGCTCCCTTGAATGGGAAAGGACCTTTGTAAAGTTTCGACACTTGTGTACCCGTGTCGCGCCCCACGTCGAAGGTCTCTGCCAAAGAATAGGTGCTGATATGCATCGTGGGCATCTCCGTCTCGGCAACTTTTTCGCCGTTGACATACAGCTCGCCGGTTCCACCGAACTCTTTGGTCTTGATAAACTTGAACTTCAGCTCGGTCCTGCCCTTCGGCAATGGGGGCGATGCCATCGTGTAATACACGCCATCCAGATAGTTGTAGTCATAATACAGACGGCCATTCTTAATAAACATAGTGAACCCGCCCGTCATGCCGCCCACACAGCAAATCACACCTTCTTCATAACCTTTAAGATCAATGGAGGTTGTAATCGTATGGGAGCGATTTTTAACCGGAGCTGAAGCTTTCTCAGCAATGCGGTAGGCACCGGGTGCATAATAAACAAACTGCTTCTGATCACCGAACAAGATGTCCTGCGTCCCGGCCAGACGCTTGAGCATGTCGTCGTAGAGAGGGTAGACGTTGTATTTCCAGGCTTCTTCATCAAAGATTTTTTTAAGCTCTTCAAGCTTTTTTGGGTACTTGTCAGCAAGATCTGTGCTCTCCGAGAAATCCTCAGCCACGTGGTAAAGTTCCCACACATCATCCTCAAATGGGGTGACAGAACCGACAACCCATGGCATCCGCTTGCCATGCAGCGTCACCGCTTTCCAGCCGTCCACCCAGATCGCCCGGTTGCCGAACATCTCGTAATACTGGCGTTCCTTTACGTTGGGCGCATCGGCGTCGTTGAAGGAGTACATCATCGACTTGCCATCCATCGGCTGCTGCTCGATACCGTGGTATTCTTTTGGCACAGAAAGACCCGCTGCTTCCAAAATAGTCGGGGCGACATCAGCGATATGGTGATACTGATTGCGGATCTGGTTCCTGGCCTTGATACCTTTCGGCCAATGGACCACCAGCGCATCATGCTGTCCGCCGCGATGTTCACTTTGCTTGAAGTACCGAAACGGTGTGTTTCCTGCCATTGCCCAACCGGCATGGTAATGCGGATAAGTTGTTGCATCACCCCAATTGGGATAATGCCGCATGCTGGCATCGAATGGAGTTTGGAGACCGTTCAAAACATAAGTCTCATTAAAAGTACCGGATAAACCACCTTCGCCACTGGCACCGTTGTCGGAAGTAACAAAAATCAGGGTGTTGTCCAGTTCACCAATCCGCTCCAGGTTTTCGAGGACGCGGCCGATCTGATGGTCTACGAGTTCCATCTGGGCGGCAAAGACTTCCATCTGACGAGCGTAGAGCTTCTTCTGGTCTTCGTTTAGATCATCCCAGGCCGGGATCTCGTCGATCCTTTTCGTAAGCTTCGTGTTCGGCGGGACAACGCCAAGTTTTTTCTGGTTCTGCAGAATCATCTCACGTGCCTTATCCCAGCCCATATCGAACTTGCCGCGGTATCTGGTTATATACTCTCGCGGCGCGTGGTGAGGAGAATGCATCGAGCCCGAGGCCCAAAGCATCATGAACGGCAAGCCCGGCTTGATCGATTTATGACCCGTGATCCATTCAATGGCGCGATTGGCAAGATCTACATCAAGGTGTTCTGTTTTATGATAAGGTTCGGGTGTATGATCGTTCCACATCACCGGGACAAACTGGTGCACGTCCGCAGCCATGAAGGTGTACGCATGCTCAAAGCCCTCACCGCTTGGCCAGCGGTCAAAAGGCCCCACCTGGGAAACCTCATAAAGCGGTGTATGGTCCCACTTGCCAAGTGCATAGTTCACATAGCCTGACTCCTGAAGATAGTTTGCTACCGACTTTGCGGTCTCAGGTACCATCGCGTTATAGCCGGGGAATCCCATGGCGGTGAGCGCATGGCTGCCTAATCCGATGGAGTGCGGATTACGACCGGCCATCAGGGATGCACGGGTTGGAGAACACAATGCCGTCGTGTGGAAGTTGTTATAGCGCAGACCGTTTTTAGCAAGCTTGTCAATGTTGGGTGTGTCGATAAGACCGCCAAAACAACCTATTTGGGCAAAGCCAACGTCGTCCAGCAGGAAAATTATGACATTCGGCGCGCCCTTGGGCGGAGTTACCGGCTCGGGCCACCATTCCTTTGAATCCTCATACCTCTTGGCAATCTTGCCTTTGAATTTCTGAGTACTGGCTTGTACTAAATCGGCCAAGAATGGCCCACCTAACACCGACCCTGCTGTTATTCTCGTCGTCTGTCTCAGGAAATCCCGCCTGGTGACATTCGACTCTTTTTCGCTTTTCATTTTAATTCTCCTTTCGAACAATATTTTTTTCTATCTCATTTGAAAAGGATAAATGACTTTCCAGTCCTTTTTCATATCCACGACCATCCAACCTTTGGTATTTGCCTCATCTAATCCTTTATCCAAACGACCGATATGCGATTCTCTATCATAAGCCCATTCACGCTCGGCATCTGTATGATGAATGTACACCATCAGATTGGGGCCATCCCCAGCAGCGGTCCATTGCAACATTTGCAGGTCTCCATCAGAGTTCCCAAACGCCGCGATGGGACGGCGCCCGATATGCTGGTTGATGCCGACCGGTT
>CAZENQ010000094.1:0-12238 GCA_964513655.1 uncultured Pirellulales bacterium
ACGGGGGGAATCGGGGGATTTTCGAGGAAAATCGGGACATTTTCGGATTAAATCAGGGTGCCTGCAGCGCCAATAACGGCGACCCTGCCTCGCCCTGACTTCGCCAGGCCTACGCCGCGGCAAGCATGATAAAAAAATGTAAAACGAAACCAATTTTCGAAGGGCAAAAATAAACATAAGCTCAGCTATAACAAAGACTTACGAAAACAAACAACCTGGCAGACCCGCCCAAACAAAACCAATCTTGCCCGCGCCCGGCCCTCAATTTTTTCTCCAACTCATTAACTCATCTACGCATTTACTCATCCACGCATTCGCCGCTCAAAACCTGTCGCAAACCGACAGGAAATTCGCCAATATGCGACAACTTTCCCTGTGGACTTGTGCCCCCACAAACGGCACAAATTCACCCCCGGCCCCCGGATCCAGACCCATCCTTACTCCTTACTTCTTACTCCTTACTCCTTTTTTTGTTGTAATTTTTCACACTTTGAAACACTTTCAAACACTTATTCCAGCGCAATTCCACCCCTTTTTCTGAGTTTTTCCAAACTTTTCACACTTTGAAACACTTTGTCGAACGTTTCTAAATTCCCAACCCCGCTTTTTAACCCAAAAACAAGGGTGACCCCACACCTGTCAAATCCCCCACCCCCATTTTTAACCCGAAAATCCACCTCCAGTCTCACGCCAACTAACCGGAGAAAAAAACCGAAGTGCTTCTCCCATATGCCCTGCACTCGCCCTCCAGCCCCTTTTTACTTTTCCCTAACCCCTAACCCCTCACCCCTGCCTCGTGACCCCTCCTAATCTTTGCCCCGGCAAGTACTTATAAAAAAAGACTGACGACGAAAAAGCCATCAGTCTCAAACTCCTCCCTAACCCGCTACGTCACGAAGACCAGTACATATTGTCATTATAACCAGACACTACTCAAACCTGATAGCGACCCCAATATTAGCTTCCTTAATCAAATCCGCCCGGTCTACTCTAACTACCTTGCCGCTTTTAATTCGCGCAAACCGCCCTTTTTGCTTCGCCAGCACCTCTGTCCTCGGAAAATTCACCTCCACGGCATGCCCTGCTCGAATAGGTGCCGTCATCGGAACCGTGAGAAAAACGCCGGTTTTGCTGATATTTGCACTTCGCCCGTTAAAAAACCTGTTCGCATCCGGCAGCCAAATACTAACAGGCCAGCAAAGGCTCGTCCGGACATCCCTACGTTGCTCAACTAATGTCTCCATAATTTAAGACTCCATTAAAAAGGCGTTTATTCAGTCATAAAGCTTATCGGCAATGTTAACTTGGATAGATTAGTGGATTTAGGTAAAATAACAATCGTTTGCGAAGATTTTTTCTCCCTCTGATTATCATTGTATTTTCAGCTTTTTTATCGGCCCTTGGTTAAGTTAGTGCTGCAGTATTTGGGGGTCTTCCATCTAACACTGAGTTTCCTCTATGGCTGCGTTTATATGGCTTATTATCGCAGCTTTTATCTGACCGATAAGGCCGCAGAGGCCAGATTTGTGATTGGCTTGCCACCGTCCTGCTCGGGCAGCAATAGCATGGTGATTCGGTATGGGTTGAGTCCGGCCGCCGTAGCAGTCTGAATTGCCCTTGATGTCTGACAGGAATCTTGTCATTTCGGATTGCTTAGTGTATTTTAGGGGCGGTGAAGACAAAAGTAGTAAAACTCGACGCGGACAGCATTGATTTGGCGGCTGTCAATGAAGCAGCTAAGTTGGTCGATGCTGGCGGACTTGCCGCATTTCCAACCGAAACGGTCTACGGGATTGCGTGCAGAATCGAAACTATGGCATTGGCTAAGCTGGACAAGGTTAAGGGTCGGGGCTCGGAAAAATACTACACGTTACATATCGCCGAGAGCACTGATGTCCATAAATACCTGCCCGGAGTCGGACTCAGGGCTGAGAAACTCATCACGAAGGCTTGGCCGGGCCCCCTCACCATAGTTTTTGAATTAGACGCAAACGCTGTTGAGAAGCAGCAAAGCCGCATTGAGGAGGACGTTTTCAAAAACCTATATAAGGATAATTCCATAGGTATTCGCTGCCCTGATAATCCAGTAGCAAAGATGTTGCTGCGGGAAACGAAAAGCCCCGTGGTTGCGCCGAGTGCGAATTTGACGGGTCAGCAGCCAGCAGCAGATGGGGATGCTGTTCTTGCTCAATTCGCAGGTAAAATTGAGTTATTGCTGGACAGTGGGCCGTGTAAGTACAAGAAAAGCAGCACTGTGGTAAAAATAGGCAAAAGGGGGCTGGAGATTTTGAGGCCGGGTGTATATCTTCAGGCAGAGGTAGAAATGATGTGGGCGGTCCAATTTCTGTTCGTCTGCACCGGCAATAGCTGCCGAAGCCCGATGGCGGAGGGAATGTTTCGGAAATACTTGGCAGAAAAATTGGAATGTAAGGTTGACCAACTCGACGAAATGGGTTATAAGGTGGTTTCTGCTGGCGTGATTGGTCTATCTGGCATGCCGGCAAGCCCAGAAGCGATAGCAGCTTGTGCAGCCAAGGGAATTAGTATCAAAGCTCACAAGAGCAGGGCTTTGTCACCACAGCTTGTGGAAGAGAGCGATTTTATATATGGGATGGGTCAGACGCACTGCCAGCGAATTGTGGCATTTGGACCTGAAGCTGCCCGTAAGTGCGGTTTACTGGCTATGAATCAAGAGATCGCCGACCCGATAGGCCAGTCGCAGCAGGTTTATAACAGTTGTGCTGATTTGATAGAACGGGCTGTGGAGAAAAGAATTAGTGAACTTGTGATATGAAGATAGTAGTTGGAAGTGACCATCGCGGTTTTGAGGCCAAACAGATAATCAAGGCCATAATTGTTCAGCTGGGGCACGAGTGTATTGATATCGGCACGAATGACAATAATCCGGTTGATTACCCGGACCAGGCCTATCTGGCTGCGATGGCCGTATCCAAAAACGAAGCCGAGAGGGCTATTTTGGCCTGCGCGACCGGGCTTGGAATGAGCATAGCCGCGAACAAGATAAAGGGCATCCGTGCGGCTTTGTGCCACGATGAACTGACTGCACAGATTTCGCGGGACCATAATGATGCGAATGTTCTCTGTCTTTCGGGAGACCAGGTCGGAGAGGTGCTGCTGCGAAAGATAGTGGAGGTGTGGCTGCAGACGGAATTTAGCGGTGGAAGGCACTTGCGTCGCGTGAAGAAGATAGCGGCGATTGAAGAAGGTGGGCGGCCGGAGGAGGTTAAAAACAGTTAGTGGACGTGAGGGGGGGGCGTGGATTTTTAGGGTGAAAGAGGGGGTTGATAACTTTAACCATGCGTTCGCAGCGTCGATTTCGCGGGAAAAACGAGGGTAGCCGATTTTGAGTGCGCACAGGAACGTTTAATTTTGGGCTAAAAATGGGGGTTGGGGGTGTTGGAAAGTGTTTCAAAGTGTGAAAAGTTTGGAAAAACTCAGAAAAAGGGGTGGAATGGCGCTCGAATAAGTGTTTGAAAGTGTTTCAAAGTGTGAAAATTTAGGAAAATTTTAGCGTTAAGATGAGGAGTTTAGATAAGATGGAGAATTGGGTGTCAAGAGGCGGAACTCAATATGCACTATTTGAACTAGTGTATATCCTGTAGGAAAGTGTCGCAAATTGACAAATTTCCTGTTACTTTGCGACAGGTTTTTGAGCGGCGCTTGGTAAGACTCAAGACACCAGACTCAAGATGGCGGGTGGGCGCGGCCGCGCACCCGGTGCTTAGGGGTTTGTTTCGGGGCCGGGCTCTAATCACATTTACTTTGGTGGTTGTGGAGTGTTGCCAAGACGGACAATGGCATACACCAGCGTCCCGAGCAATCCCGTCAGCAAGGCAATCACAATCCATATACCGGAGCCCACACCGCGCTTGCGAATGTCCTGAAACACCCAGATAGCCGTAAGGATGTGGACGATAGCGAGTACGATTAGCAATGGTGCCGCATCATCCTTGCGTTTGTGTTTCCAGTCCTTTTCGTGTTTTTTACCTGCTCGTTGACGGTGAAGTTCCATCCGGCGCTTGTCTAACTCAAGTTTTCGCATTTTCTGCTGGAAATCGAGTTCACTCTCCCGCGCTTGCAAGTCCAGCTCCCGCTCCATCTGATGCATTTGCCTTTCGGCAGTCTCTAACTCTCTGAGGTCCGGGTCTTCAGCTTCCTGGCAATGCGCAGCGGCGCAGAATAGTAGAGTTAGTAATAAAGTAATTAACGCAGGCACCTTCGTCTTTTATCTCCTTTCGAGTTTTTTGGGCGCTGAACACGTCCTATTTAGCCGTTATCCACAGGTCATAACTATATCTTATGCGGCCTGGAAAGGCAATAATATTGTTTTTTTGTAAAAAGGGTGAAAAAAGGGTTGACGATGGAATATTGGGGTGCCGCGAGCGGGATTTCAAATCACAAATCTCAGATTTCAGATTGAGGGGGTTGGGATTTTTTTGGATTTTTGTGTTGATTATTGGTTATTTTGCGAGTAATTTATTGGGGAAAGTTGGCAGTGGGATAAGCACCCGGGGCGGTAAACAACGAACTGCGGCAGAGTTGGATTTAGTTGTTGGGATTTAGCATGTAGCCTCTTGTTGGCAGTTTATGTCTGCCAAGCTTAGTTGGGGACAAAAAGAGTTGTGTACTACTATGTTAGGCTTAATGACACAAGAATATAAAGAGGTGGAGATCGATGGATACAAAATTACTGGAACAAGAAATTAATGAAATAAAAGATGAGAATCTAAAAGATTTGATAGAGAAAGTAATGCATGCGACACCAGATTGGTATTGCAAAATGCCTTCTAGCACTTCGGGTAGTTTTCACCCGATAGACGAGTTAGGGCCGGGGGGCAAAATAATCCACCATAAGAAAGTGTTTAGATTAGCGGACGAAGCAGTTGAGCGATACGGAATTAAGGAATATGAATATGAAGTTTTGAAAAGCGCATGCCTAATTCACGACATGCCCTTCTGCTTTTACTGGGATAAGGAACAGAACCGTTATCGTACGGATCCATTACATCCATTCAGAAATTCTTTTTTTTGCTCAAAACACTGTTCGGATAGTATTTTAGTTTCTGCGATATACTACCATATGGGTCGATGGTCGAACTATGAATCGGAAGAAGCAAAGAAGCTCTCATTAGAGAGATATAAAGAGCATCCGGTAGTTATGGCTACGCAAGAGTGTGACTTCTATTCGAGTAGACGTATGATCTTGTTACTCCCGAATTGGTACTGAGAGGACGATAATTCATAGATCTATTTTCAATTATAGATTGTAGATATATAAATTATTTAGTTGTTTAGTTTGCTGAGAATGTAATAAGTTAAATTAATAGCGATGGAGAAACAGTACTCTTGTATTCTAAACTATGGTGGAGGAGTCGGAAGTACAGCACTTACGGTCGCTCTGGTTAAAGGTTATATCCCTGATATCCAAGTTAAGGAGACATTACTAGTTTTTGCAGATACTGGGGCAGAAAGGCCTTGGACATATGAATACTTAGAATACTTTAAGATGTTCTGCAAAAAAAATGGCCTCGCATTGGAAATGGTTCGTCGGGAGTATACGTTAGAAGAATATGTTTTCCATTCGGGGATATTACCGAGTCGTAGGATTCGATGGTGTACACAGCGATTAAAGATACAACCTATACGAAGGAGAGCAGTATTAGGTGACATATCTCGACCTTATGTTCAATTAATTGGTTTTCATGCCGGCGAGGAATCAAGGTTGACAAAACGATCTCTGTATTCTGATTGTATTGAAAAGTATCCTTTGATTGAGCTTAAATGGGATAGATTAAGATGTATAGATGAAATCAAGAAAATGGGATTACACGTACCAAAAAAAAGTGCATGCTTCTGTTGCCCTTTTCAAAGATTAGGTACTTTTGTTACTATTATGCGTAGTTGTCCTGATCTAAAAAGAAGGGTTATAAATCTTGAGGATTTCTCAATCGAACATTCTAACGGTAAACGACCATTTTATCTATTCAGGGAACCAATTCGAGATTTAATTGGTAGGACAGACTCGATTATTGAGCGTGCTAAGAAAAGAAAAACTTATTTAGATGATTTTGGTATAATCTGCTAAATCGACGAAGAAGGAGACACACATGGAAGGTAAATTCGAATTATGGAATAATATTGTCGAAGGATTAAAGGCTCAGCCTGCTTACCTTCTCGTATTCGGCTTATGTAGTTTGATTATTCTTGGGGGTGGTTTTAGCCTCAATAGTGAAGCTGTACAATCAAACACTACCATGTTTATTGGTGTAATTATTCTTATGTGCGTTGTTCTCGTTATTGCGTACTTAGTCGTATGCAAAGTTGAGAGCTCTCCACAAGTCAAACGTAGAAGAGAAACTGCATCATTCAGTAGAGAAATAAAAGCCGTCTATCCAAAGCAAGTAAGAACCGCGGAGGAATTTAGAGACGCCGTTACGAAAGTGTTGGATAGTGATACAAGATACGGAAGCATTAGTCTGGGCCTGAGATTCAAAGACCCGGCTCACAAAATGCCCATGCTACATAAAATTGTTGGGGATCCTAGTGAACTTGAACGCATGGCAAACATAATGGCGTCATTCATCGACGTTACCATAAAAGAAACGAAACTCAAATTTGACAAGGTGGTAATACCTAAATCCGGCAATACCCTATTTGGCGTCAGAGCAGCGGAGAAGACAGGTTATCCATTAGTAGGATATAGAGGTAAGGACTTCTCAATAGCGGATGACAATGCGTTGCCTATACAAGAAAACTATTTCGATGGCATATTGGAAGCGGGTGATCGAGTTATCATCATAGATGACATAACATTCAGAGGAGATACGGTAAGAGAGACAGTATCTTTTCTGGACGCGGCACAGGTAAAGGTATTGGCGGTATTTGTTCTATCCGCGCATGCTGAGCATGTTGCTAAATTGCGCGAGTCTTTGGATAAAGACTATGGAGGCGTGAAGTTTTTTCCAATATTGGAGATTTAGAAAATTATGCAGAGTCAGCTATTTTGATAGGGCGGAGGGGTCGGTGTTGTTGGCGTTGCAGGTGATATTGGGATATGTACTGTTGGGGGCGCTGGTGACGCGGTTTGCGGTATTGTTTACTGCGGACGGGCCGGCGGGGCGGTTTTCGAAGGAAAAGTGAGAAAAGGGGATTATTATGGAGATAAGTAGGGCGTTGGAGATAGTAAGGGCTCTGGCGGATGGTACGGACCCGTATACAGGGGAAGTGTATCCGGCTGAGAGTCCGTATCAGAATGCGGAGACGGTGAGGGCGCTATTTACGGCTATAAATGCGCTAGAGAGGGCGGAACGAAGAAGGAAGAGAAAGAGAGAGCTGCCGGAGCGGGCCGGGGAGCGGTGGGATGATGAAGAGGATTCGGTTTTGATAAAGAGATTTGAAGAAGATGTGGGTGTAAAAGAGATAGCAGTTGAACACAAGCGTACTGAGGGTGCTATTCGGTCGCGACTTGAGAAGCTGGGAAAAGTTCCTCGGCCGGGGTCGGGATAGCTTGCGGGTTAGGGGGCTAGGGTTACTTTCAGCGATACTGGGGGGTCATGCCGCTAAGGCGGGATTTCAAATCACAAATCTCAGATTGGGGTTGAGATTGCCGCGTCGCTTCGCTCCTCGCAATGACATAATCCGGTGGCGAGTTTCAGCAGGTCGGGGGATGCGTAGACGAGTAAACGAGTAAATGCGTAGATGGGTTAATGAGTTGGAGAAAAAATTGGGAGCCGGACGGGTATTTGCTTATGGTCTCTGCGGGGCAGGACGAGAAGATAAGGCAGGCGGGACGAGTGGAGCTGTATGATGCTGAGGCGTGCGCCGATGGCAATTGCAGGTGAGGGTGATGACGTAAATACGGTATGGTACAAGGTTGACGGGCCGGGGACGGAATATATTAGGGGTTGGGGGTTAGGGGCCAGATAGGAAAATTAAAAAGCAAAATGCAAAAAGCAAAATTACAGAGGAAAATGCAAAAATGGATTTAGATTGGCGCGTCGCTTCGGTTCGCTTCGAGGGCGTAAATAGGGATTTCTGGTAAGGGATTCCGCTAAATTGGCTGCGCAAAACCCGAAGAAAAGATAAAAAATAGTTGAATCGAGGGGCGGTTCGGGTTATAATTTAGTTTACTCTTCGAGCCGTGTTAGAGGAGGAATTTGTCAAGTAAACACCTAAAGTTCAAAAAGGAGGACGGCAATGCAATCGGCCAATGGTTCCAAAGCGGGCATATTATTGACAACCCTTTTGGCAGTATTTATCTTTTTGTATCAAGCGGAGGGACCTGGAAGAAGTGCGTGGGCGGAGACAATCGAAGCGGCAAAAGAGATGGAGGCAGTGCAGGCAATTCGGCGGCCTTTTACAATGCCGGTCCGTAACTTCGCGGAGGTGGAGATTGTTCCAAGCAAGCAGCTGGGCGTGGCGGATATTTCAGCTCTGCCGAGGGCTCCGGGCAATGACCTGGAGGTACTCTCTGGCCCGAGGCGAGTCAGGGTCCAGCTACC
The DNA here is from genome assembly GCA_964513655.1 of uncultured Pirellulales bacterium. Lineage (GTDB taxonomy): Bacteria > Planctomycetota > Phycisphaerae > Sedimentisphaerales > Anaerobacaceae. The sequence continues at coordinate 8,523 of CAZENQ010000094.1, forward strand.
GGCCGAGCAGGTGCATGCCCTTGTTGAGGCCGGCACCGAGGTCACCATCCTAAGGGAATTTATGCTGTTCGAGGGTTTTGCGGCTGACGGCGAGGCCCCGTGGGATGACCCGACAACCAAGGGCAGTTGTACAGGGGAATATCTATATGGCGCGAGCAGTCCCCATATGGGGATTCCCTTAGGCAGTTGGGCAGGCAGCCCTATCAACCTGTGGGGCGCCCCGGCAGGGTCTAAGGTCACCTGCGTAGACGTGCACTACGAAATCAGCAATTATCCCTGGAGCTACCTATATGTGGACCTGACCGATTCAGACTTCGACTTCAATGTCGTGCTTTATAATTCTTTTTATGACGGCGGGTATCTTAGCGTAACCAGCACCGGAATTACAAGGTTCTACGGCAGGCAGCCGAACCAGATGTGGGTACTGTGGGCGGGAAACGGCGGGCCTATGATTGGTGGAGTCCTCACGCATTGGTGGATAAAGGTATACCACTGGATACCAGCTCACTGCGATGCGAGCAGTGCCGCGTGCAGGGAGTACATAAGCGGGGTAGAGGTTGGAGATATCAGCAATACGGGCACGGGGTGCAGTCAGTATGCGAATTACACCTCGCAGTCAACGACAATGGAGGTGGAGTTAGGTTACCCGATAACGGTCACCAACGGTAATCCGCAGGCCAGCGACGAATGCGGCATCTGGGTCGACTGGAACTACGATTATGATTTTGAGGACCCGTGCGAGAGCTTTTTGGTGAGCGGCAGTCCCGGTCCGGGTCCTTATACGGCTACCATTGTCCCGCCGGCCGATACGGTCCCGGGTAATAAACGAATGCGGATAAGGATATGTTCGGCCGGAACGCCGAGTTCCTGCGGCGATACGGCTTACGGAGAAGTGGAGGACTATACGATCAAGGTAATTGGGGCCCCGGCCTATTGCGGTGCGACGACAGTATATTGCGGGTGGGAGTACATAAGCAATGTGGAGGTTGGAGATATCAGCAATACCACGGGCTGCAGTAAGTATGCTTATTATCCGTCCATGGCAACGGCAATGGAGGTCGGCACGAGTTACCCCATAACGGTGACAAACGGTTACCCTGACCCTGTGGACGAATGCGGCATGTGGGTTGACTGGAACCGCGACGGGGATTTTGACGATACGAGCGAGACGATTTCAGTCAGTGGCAGCCCCGGTGTCGGGCCTTACACGGGAACGATTACGCCGCCGGCAACGGTGGTGGAGGGCGGCTGCCGTATGCGAGTACGAATATGTGACGGAACTCCGGGTCCGTGTGGTACGTGCGATTTTGGGGAGGTTGAGGATTATGTAATAACCATTGCAGAGGCGCCTTCATTTGTGACGATTTTGGGGGCTGTTTGGATGTCAGGCTCTGCTGCGATTGAAGGCGTACTGGTTTCGGCGAGCACTGGTGAGAGCAATACGACAGATGCGGGCGGCTTTTATGAATTGGAAGTTTCGGAGCCCTGGACGGGGACGGTAACACCGAGTATGAGCAACTGGTCTTTTTCACCGGCGAACAGGAGTTACTCGGGTATTACGACGGACCAGCCCGGGCAGGACTATACGGGCACATATACGGCGGAGCCAACTCCAACTATTTCGGGCTATATTAAGATGGGTGACGGGCACGGGATTGAAGAAGTACAGGTCTCAGCGAGCACGGGCGAATCGACGACAACGGGCGACGGCGGCTATTATGAGCTGACGGTTTCGAGCGGCGGGGCGGTACCGGCGCCGTGGAGCGGGACAGTAACGCCGAGTAAGGACCATTGGTCGTTTGAGCCGGCGAATATTGTGTATGCGGACGTGACGAGCGACGTAGCGGACCAGAACTATGCAGGGACATATCTGGCGGATCCGACCCCGACTATATCGGGGTATGTGAAGACTTCCGGGGGAGCAGGAGTCGAGGGTGTTCTGGTTTACGGGGACAACCATGGCGGCTTGGCGATAACGGACGCAAGCGGCTATTATGAGTTAACTGTTATGGATTTGGTGTGGCCGGTTCCCCGGCCGTGGTCGGGGACTGTAACACCGGTTAAAACCGACTGGTCTTTTGGCCCTGCAAACAGGGTATACAGTGATTTGAGCAGCGACATATCAAGCCAGAATTACACGGGCAGTTATGTCGGCATAGGCTGCGCGGCCGGCTGGCTCGAAGAGTGGGTGGTCCGGTACCACGGGCGCAAAAGGCTTTATCCCGACCAAGCCCGCGATATTGGTGTGGACGGCGCAGGCAACATCTATGTAACAGGGTTAAGTTATGGCGAAAACACAGGTGGGGACTATGCTACGGTGAAGTATGACTCGGACGGAACTGTAGTGTGGGTTGCCCGTTACAACGGGCCAGCGAGTCGTGGCGATGGGGCCCACGCCATGGTTCTAGATGATTCGGGCAATGTGTACGTTACCGGCATCAGTGATAGCATTGACAACGGTGTGGACTATCTGACCATCAAGTATGGTCCTGACAGCAATGTTGCTGCGTGGGTATCGAGGTACGACGGCCTTGGGCATAGTTGGGACGAGGCCCGGTCGATAGCGGTAGATGATTCAGGGAATGTGTACGTTACCGGCTACAGCATAGACAGCGAAGACGACATAGTCACAATCAAATACGAAGCGGACGGCAACGAGGCGTGGGTTGCCAGATATGATTATCGGGGATGGGACAGCGGCTCAGCGGTTGCGGTGGATGATTCGGGGAATGTATACGTTACGGGCACAAGTGAAGGCGAGGGCACGAGTGACGATATCGTGACGATCAAGTACGAGGCGGACGGCAACGAGGCCTGGGCGGCGAGATATAACGGTCCGGGCAACGGCCACGATTTTGGCGAGGCGCTGGCCATAGATGATTCGGGGAACATTTATGTCACGGGTGACAGCGACGGTAACGGCACAGTCTCAGATATATGCACCATTAAATACGACGCGAACGGTAATGAAGTCTGGGTAGCCAGGTATGACGGTCCGGCAAGCGATTGGGATTACGGCGATAAGATAATCCTGGACGACTCAGGGAACATCTACGTCAGTGGTATGGTTTCGAGCTCGTCGCAAGACTACGCGACGATTAAGTACGGTCCTGATAGCAACGAACCGGTTTGGGTTGCGCTCTACGACGGGGCGAAAGGTCTTTCTGACGTGACAACAGACATAGCTTTGGATGAATTGGGCAATGTGTATGTTACGGGCTTTGCAAACATACATATCCCCGGCATCGGCGATCCAGAGCCACCATCGGGGAATTTTGCGACAATCAAGTACGGTCCAGAGAGCAACGAGCCTATTTGGATAGCGGAGTATGACGGGCCACCGAACGGCCTGGATATTGCGAGAGCGGTAGCTATAGATAATTCAGGGAATGTGTACGTTACCGGTACTGGTGACGGCTACTTAACGGTGAAATATTCTCAGTGTCCTGTGTCGGCTGATTTGGAGTTGAATAATTCGTGGATGTATCAGAGCATGCCGGGGAAGACGGGTTCTACCTTGACGGCGGGTGTTTCGGTTACCGATGACCCGATGGGTAACAGCAGCTACAGCTATGAGTGGGAGATTGTACTGCCGGAGGACGTCACATTAGCTCCGACGACGGCGACCGGCGGTGGGGCCGGCGATGCGTACTGGACTTTCGCAGCGCGGGGCTGCGATGAGCCGGGGGGGTTATCCGACTCGGGGCAGACATTTA